>JAQSYD010000168.1 GCA_029256325.1 Clostridia bacterium | reverse complement strand
CAGCCAATCATCTACCGCCATACCCAAGTTATTAAGCGCTTTTTTTGCATCACTTCTCATGGCTTCAACATCTAGCGTTTTTAGACTTGGTCCCAGTATTCTACTCAAAGCATTATGCTTTGTTATTTCCCTATTTAGTTTGATATTCTCTGTAATTGTAAAGCCGGGCAGAAGCATAAATTCCTGATGCACCATGCCTATACCCACGTCCATAGCATCCTTTGGCGTCTTTATTTCAATGGGATTACCATCAAATATAACTTCTCCCTTAAATCCGCCCGTACTATGAATAACCGGCATACCAAATAGTATATTCATCAATGTGGATTTTCCTGCACCGTTTTCTCCCAGTAAAGCATGTATCTCTCCAGCTTTAACTGTAAGATTTACTCCCTTGAGAACCTTGTTGCCGAAGTATTCTTTTTCAATATTATTTAACTGTAATACTACTTTTTCCTCCATATGAATCCACCTTTCAGGGTAGTTTGTATACTATACATAAGGTTGCCGGCTTCACCGGCAACCTTATGTGAGTGTTATAATTTGTAGATATTAGTATGTTAAGTAGTCACTAAGTATTAGATAGAAATTATCTTTGTTGTCATAATTGCTTATTGTAAGCTTATATTCGCCTGCCGCTTCTGCATAGCATTTCTTCAAAGCTTCAGGATCGTTCTTTGATGTTATTGTGCCTTCAGCATACATTTTTGCATATTCTACAGCAGCAGCTGTTGACATCATGCTGAAAGGTACTGGCCAAGTTGAGAATCTGCCTGTTCCGCCTTTTTCAGCTATTCTCAAGAGAAGCCTTTATAAGTGGTTCTTGCATTGAACAGTTTGTGCTGAAGAAGTTTGTATCCTTACCAAATTCAGCAACTTTTCTTGGAATGTCTTCAAGTACGAATTGTTGAGCTGCTGGAACACCACCGTCTCCTGTTGGGTCTGGAGCTGTTGCGTCAACAAATTTCATTCCTAGCTCTTCACAAACAACCTTGAACTCATCTCTTCTAGCTGCAAGCATAGGATATGACATGTGTCTTGGGAAGGAGTAGTGAACAAATGTCTTTGCACCAAGCTTTTTAGCTTGCTCTGGAATTGTACGTCCCATGGAAACTTCGTCTGGTTGTAATGCGATGTCAGCTTTGTCTGCTATAACGTCAGTTTCAGCAGGTGTTACTGCAACCAAAAGAACATCAGGTCTTTGTTCTTTTATCTTTTCAAACATGGCCGCAGCTCCTGGAATTGCTTGGTTCATTATCAACGCTTTAACCTCTGGGTCAGAAACCAATGCCAAACCGTTTGCTATAACTGTCTCTTGCTCTTTCATGAAGTTATCAGGAATAGTCTGAGTAACGATCATGTCAGCGCCGTACTTTTGAACAGCTTTTTCAGCTGATCTGAACTCTTCCTCATTTTGAGAAACTGTGTTCGTATAGATAGCGATTTTAAACTTCTTTTCTGCCGCTGCAGGCTGTTCTCCACCGGTTGCCGCTGGTTGTGTAGCTGGGCTAGTACATGCAGTCATTGCAAAAAGCATAATACCAGCTAGCAATAATGCTAATACCTTTTTCATTCTTTCCCCTCCAAATTAAATATTTATATATTAGGCTGAAAACAAAGTTTTCAGCAGCTAATCAAAGTAATTTGTGTTTTATTTTATAAATAGCCCATAATTATGTTGTAACATGTCTATAAAATATATATTCCAATATATGTGTTGTAAGAACAAAATCAGCAAATCCATATTTATGGCATAAAAATAGTCCGATTTTGCTAGAATATTAATTATTTCTAGAAAAATCAGACTATTCCTATTTTTATAACATTTTTCTCTTAAACTTTTTGAGAATATTTATATTTGTTCTTTGGTCTGCCCAATTGACCATATATTGGCAGGGTTTCAATTTTACCCTCTTCAATCAGATATTGTATATACCTGTGCACTGTTTGGTATGCCAAATCCAGTCCACTTGTTATTTCGTCTATTGTAAGTCCTTCTTTCTGTTCTATCAAATAGTCACAAATAACACTTAAAGTAGCAGGACTTATTCCCTTGTCAATAAAGATCTGTTGTTTTTCTTTTGCATATTTTTGTTGAATCTCGTTGATTTTTAAGTTGATCTTTATTCTGGAGATAAGATCTGGGGATTTGATGGGTTTTATAGCAAAGTCATTGGCTCCTGCTGCAATGAACTTTTCTGCAATTTCCTGCCGTTCATCCACTGTAAGCACTAGTATCGATACTGTGTTATCAATCTGTCGGATTTTCTTTACTGTAGTCAGACCATCCCAATCAGGCATATGGTAGTCAACGATCACCAGATTTGGATGGTGGACCTTGCACAACTCATATCCATCCATGGATGATTTTGCAACGATAGGATTCCAGCCTGCATATAGGCAGATTTCCCTTATTGTATACTGAATGTCCGGCTCATCGTCTATAATTACGATTTTCTTTGTCTTATTCATATCCTTCCCCCCTAAACTAAAATATAACGCTGTTAATACTCCACTTCGGAACTGCTGTAAATAGATGGCAAGAATATTGTAACGACAGTTCCTTGTCCTGCTTCACTCAATATATCAATGGTTCCTTCATTGTCTTCTATAATCTGTTTTGCAAAGGGAAGACCTAATCCTGATGTATTATTTGTAGAAAATCCTACCTCCCAAATACGCGAGAAATCCTCTTCCTTAATACCTGTTCCATTATCTTGAACAACCAGATGCAAGCCGTTATCAACGGACTTTGCTTCAAAAATGATATATTTATAGGAATGTTTGCAAGGTGCCAATATTGCGTTTTCCAGTATGTTTATCACAGCTCTTGCCATTCTAACCTTATTTACATATATATTCGGAAGGCTATCTCCTATTTTTATATCAAATTTAATTGTATCATCTTCTAAGGGCAGCTGTGCTCTAATGTAACTAATCAGTTCTATAGCTTGCAGCTTTTGCCTGGAAGCCTCATAAAGAAAGCTGGAAATCATTTCAGTCATTTTCCCTACAGAATTATCAATACGTCCACTGTACTCCGCAAGCTTTCCTTGATCCTTTGATACAGCAAGCAAGGAATTCAAGCCTCTTATCGTAACCAATGGCGTTTTTAAATCATGCACCAAGGAATTTACTTCCTTATATATTCTACTTTGCAGTTCCTTTGCCTTCATATTCTGTATTTCTCTTTCCTTCTCATAATTCTCTTTCATCATGTGTATATTTTGTGAATAGCTTATAAATAGTGTAGTCGTGATGAAAGCAGAAACGATAAAAGGCAAAAAGAATGCAAATCCGGTAAAATTTAATACAGAGCCTGCCTGTAAATAGAGCCCGGCAATTTTTATACTAAAGGGAATATCGCTTTGGCCAATATAATAGGAAGAAAACAAGGGCATTATATTCAGCCACTGAAATGCAAAAAATACTTGAATGGACACAATAGATACTTGAAGGAGACTGTTTGTTTCTCCATATAGCTTTTCAAAAATAAGAAGTGCTATAATTAATGCCAATATTGTTGATACTGGCTCCCAAGGCAGATTTGAAAGCATAGAATTTGCTACATTCAGAAAAATGATTGCAAGTACAAATATCACAGATGTTTTGAATTTGCTTAGTGTTGGTTTCAGATCGGTATAGTATATGACAAGTATCGCTCCTAAAAACAAGGAGGTGCTTTGTACAGCATACAAAAAGCTCATATTTGCCGCCGCAAGTATCAGGTGTCCGCTATCGCCAACATGTATGGCCTTCCTAATTTTAAATATAATATTAAACCAAGTTGTTTGAGAAATAAATGGAAATATCAAACCAATAATGATTAATAAAATACCACCCAGCATGAAAAGTTTATAATGCTTAACATCATTTTTCTCCATCGAAATATCTCCCTATCATATAAAAACCATATAATGCTCTAAACTTAGCGAAATGCAGATGCAAAGGGCTCAGATAAATCATTTACTCCATTTATAAGAGTTAAGGGTATTCTATTGCTTTTAGCCAACTCAGATAAGAAACCATCTGTATTGGCGGCTTTTGTTCCTATCAAATAATCCGTCTCAGGGCTAATAATATTTAATAACTCTTCTGTCCTTTTTTCACGCTGTTGTTTCCCGCCAATGTATACTGTTATTACTGTAATATTCTCTTCATTGGACTTTTCCAGAAGCGCTATGATACGCTTCTTCTCAGAAACATAGTTTACATTATGGATTTTTTCCCCCATAGGGCTATACCCGACAACAAATACCAGGGTGTTGATTCCTTCCAAGTTTGTTGCTTCTGCTTGAGGCATAAAATAGTTATGAATCATCATTTTATTCGCAATATCATTGATAATGTAGGCATCAGTTCCCTGCCCAGCCGAGGTTATCAATGCATATTCCTTAGCTATTGGCTTTGGAAGGCTGGGAAGAGAGTTAAAGCTGGCTTCTTTTTTCTTTTCAAAAATCGTTGCATTTACGATAAGCAATAGCAATAAAGCAATCAGCATAATTATTTTAAAGGATTTCATTTTCATAATTTCTACCTCTGTACATTATTCCGCTTCAATATCAACCTTTTCCAAGGATTCCACCCCTGTGAGATAGGGCAGGTAGCCCTTCACTGATCTCCGTGCTGCTAATACAGGCATGGTATGTACTAAGGGAACGGAGGGCTTATCGGTATCGACTATTTCCAAAAGCTTTCTGTAAAGATTCTTCCTAAATACCATATCCGTGGTTTGTCTGGCCTGCGTAAGCAAGAGATCCACTTCTTTGCTCTTATAAAAAGAGTAATTGCCAGCATTGCCAGGCTTTGCATTTTCAGATGCAAGAAGGGTATAAAGGAAGTTGTCCGGGTCTATATTGTCGCCAGTCCACCCAATCAAAGCCATCTCATGCTCTCCATTTTGAATCCTATTCAGATACTCGTCCCAGTCATAAGTAATAATGGTTGCCTCAATATTTATCTTTGCTAGACTTTCTTTAATATACTCCGCTGTTTGCAAAGGCTTTGGAAAGTAATTTCTTGAGCTGTTCATAAACCACAATGTGGTCTTAAACCCTTTAGGATAGCCAGCTTTTGCTAAAAGCTGCTTTGCCTTATCAGGATTATATTCACTATCCTTTATTCCTTCGTTATATCCCCAAAGAAGAGGGGGTACAAGTGTCTTTGCTGACTTTGCTTGATTTGCAAAAGCTTCCTTAATCATTTCTTCCTTATTTATCGCAAGATTTATGGCAGTTCGAACATCTCTATTATCAAAGGGTGGCTTTTCATTGTTTAAAGCGATATACCCAACATTAAAGCAAGGTCTTAATAATAGCTGCAGCTTCTGATCTTCCTGTATTGCAGCTACATCATCCGGTCC
>JAQSYD010000033.1 GCA_029256325.1 Clostridia bacterium | reverse complement strand
GACGAAAAATCCTTCAAGATCAATATTCCATGGGGTTGGGGAAAAGCAATAACTATTGGGGATCAGGGTAGTGACCATGACCATGAAGATGAAACTGAGGAAAAGTCTGCTCCAATACCTAGGGTATTACCGGAATTAATTATGGAAATTGGTCAAAAACCTGCGCTGATACCGTCCAGAATATTAGCTCAATACGGTCATACCATAGAGAATGTTGAAATAGAGGATGTCAAATTTGCATCAGGAGATGTTGTATCTATTGATTTTGCTAGTGGAGATGTTGTAACAGTAGATTTCTCTGAAGGTAACCGTTTAGACATCACTCCGGAAAAAACTGGAACTGCCAAGCTGATCATTACGCTTTTAAATGATCAGGGAGATGATTCCACTATGGATCTAAATGTAACAGTGGTAGATGATGGAACAATTACTGATGAAATGGCTGTAGAAACAGCATCGAGACTCATTTATTTGAAGCTGGATATCCGTGGAGAAGGTCCGAAACAGGAGAATAGCATCAAGCTTCCGGGAACAGATCCCTATGGATATGACACAGAAATAACGTGGAAATCAGAAAACGAAGAATTCATCACCATAGAAGGAAATACAGCTGTTATCAATAGGAGAGGCCAGCTTGGTGAGGGGGGTTGTGAAGAAGAACATGATGAAGCAGCAGCCTTGTTATCCACAATGTCTAGTGCTGAAGAAGGCGGCTGTGGCGAAGATCATGAAGAGGATGATGAAGGCAGCTGCGGTGAAGATCATGAAGACGAAGAAGAAGGCGGCTGCGGCGGAAGCGATAAAGAAGAAAGCGACAGCGGCAAAAAGACAACTGTGCATCTCATGGCTAGCATTCGAAGAGGCAGTGAAGAAGTAACCAGAAGCTTTACAGTAAATATCCCATGGGGTTGGGGTAAAGCGATAACAATAGGAAAGTAAAGTAATAAGAGTGTGGCAGTAAAAGCCACACTCTTTGCTTTATTAATGTCCGCCAACAAAGATGTTTATTACATCCCGTTGAATGAATACATCTCTAGTCAAGTGAACTGCCTTTAACAGTTCGCTATCCTCCGATTCAGGATTTACCAAACCCAGATTGTCGATATATCCCTTAGGTGTTACTTCTAGCAGGTAATAGCCTCCTATTTTTAAGGTTTCCCTTGGTACCTCCCAAACCACACGTCCTTGACTATTGGTCCAGCCTATCATTTTTGCTTCGTCACTAAACTTTGCATCAAAGCCTCCGTTGTAAGGATCATCCAAAGAGCTGCTTCCGATATAATAATCCTTCCATGTAATCTGACTGATATCAGGCGTATCAAGTTCTCTGGCTAGTATGAAGCAAATGCCGCTGCGATCATTAAGGCTTCCTCCAGATATGGCTAGATTAACAACAACATTTTCTTTAGGAACAGTTGGCGTAGATGTTCCAATTCTGAAGTTTGTCTTTAGAGTTTTCTCATCATCCAATGGATAGTTTTCATCTGTACTCATGGAAACAAAGTATTCACTGCTGTAATTATCAGTTAGCTCGAAATTTGTGACAGAATAGAGATTGAATTCCTTGGTTTCAGGTCCAATTATCACTGTTCCTTCACCTAGAAGGGGATTATCGCCCTTGTCTTCAACCTTTATATAATAGCGTGTATCTGCCGTAATCGGCACTGCATCAACAAGGTTTTCTACATTGATAAATACCTGTTCCTTTGTTTCAAAATGCTCGACAAAGGTTCCATTAACACCGCTTGTATAGATAAGTGAAATCTCCGGTGCAGTTGATACTGAAACGATGCAGGAAGCAGTATGTTTGCCATCTACTGTTTCTGCTGTTACTACAGCAAGGCCTGTTTGATGGGCAGTAACAAGTCCATTTTCTACAGTTACAGCAGTGCTGTTTGTTGAACTCCAATTTATGTTTTGATTTGTAGCATTTGCCGGCGTAATGGATGCTGTAAGCTTTGCAGTTGTTCCAGCAAACATTGATATGGAGGTTTGATCGAGGGTTATGTTCGCTACAGGTATTGCTGCGCCACTTGCAGCAATATTAATGACAAAAGTAGGGGTTTTATCAGTATATTCTAACTGCCCTACTAATGAAAGTATCGGGTTAGCATAGTTAGATGGAATCTGCAAAGTACCGTCTATGAGCCCAATGCCGTCATAACTCCACAAAACCGGAAGCTCCATAGATGAATCATCACTAAGCAAAACAGTAATATGAGTTGGAAGAATTACAACTTCATTCTTGAGTGCAGAAATACTAGTTGGATTAGTCAGTGAATCGATACTGACAACATGAACAACACATTCAGCAGTCTTTTCTTTATCCGTTGTCGTGGCTAAAATAGTTGCTTCACCTTCTGAAATGCCCTTTACCAATCCATTTTCTACAGTTGCAATAGTTTCATCTGTGGATGTCCATTCTACCGTCTGGTTCGAGGCATTTGCCGGTTCAATCCAAGCCGCAAGCTGCTCACTATCCCCGATAAGGAGCTTGAGATTATCTTTGCTAAGGGTAACTCCAGTAACCGATATAGTCCCTTTTTCATAGATAAGGGTCTTTTCAACGGATTTGACATTGCCGGTCAAGCTGATTTTGGTTGATGGCGTGATATAACCTGGTATCGGTTCTCCAATAAGCTGACAATCGCCGCTTGGCTCAGACTTGAAAACAACAAAGGCTTTATTATTTTCATCTAGTGTTGTTTCAAGTGTAGTAGCTGCGTCTTCACGAAGCAGAGTAACCTTTACTGGAAGCGGAAGGTCTTCGCCTTCAACATAGACTGTAACGGTTATCAATCCATGGTCATCCGTGCCGCCCTTGCTTCCGCCGCCTTTTTTAGAGCCGCTGCCGGAACCACCTTTGCCAGATCCTCCTTTTCCTGTGCCACCGCGTTTGTCATCGCTATTTCCAGAACCACCTTCGTTTTCATCCTCGGAGGGTTCCACATTAGGATCAGTTGAACTATGTTCTCCGATACCACCGCTTCCTCCTTGCCCATAGTGACCGCTTCCATCCTCTCCCGGGCCTCCATAAGCTGCAACAACGGGTTGTACGAGTAAAAAACTTAATAGTACCATAATCATTAGTATGGATAAAAATGTTTTAATACGCATCTTCGGACATCTCCTTTCGCAATTAATATATGTCAAAAGTTCTATTATATTCCTTGGGACATACTTATAGAATAAGATATTTGGGCATTAAATAGAAAACTGTATCCAAAAAAAATATAACCTGCGTATTCCTATAATGTAAGGGGGTGTATCACCTTTATGAGCTTGACTTTATTGACAGGAGCCAACCGTTTGGCTGAAAGATTAGATTGCATTAAGGCAGGAGACAAAAGAGAACGAGAGACACTCATTGAAGAATATATGCCATTTATTATAAAGGCAGTTTCGTCAAGGACCAATCGTTATATAGAGAAGGAGAATAGTGAAGAGTTTATTATAGGCTTGGAAGCTTTTGATGAAGCAATTGATAAATATAACCCGAATAAAGGGGGATTTTTAAATTTTGCTACCATGGTTATAAACAGCCGCATAACAGATTATTATAGAAAAAATAGAATGCAGAGCAATGTTACATTAATGAGTCAGTTAAGCGATGTAGAATGCGGCAGTTTGATGGAGGATTCCTCTGTAAATGACTGCTTAGAAACGATGGAGCTTCAAATAGAATTAAAAGAGTTCAAGAAGGGATTGGAGAACTTTGGAATAACATTTGATGAGCTGGTTGAAGAATCACCCAAGCACTGTGATACAAGGCTGCGGGCTTTGCAAATAGCTCATTATATTTGTAGAAATGAACAGCTTAAAGAGCAGCTGATGCATAGTAAAAGATTACCTAACAGCGATTTGATAAGGGAATTGAATATTTCACGGAAGTTGTTAAATCGCAGCAGAAAATTCATTATTGCAGCAGTGGTGATACTAAATAGTCAGCTGGAAGTTATAAAGAATTATATCTATGGTATGGAGGGAGGTGGGCCATATGATCTATAAAGGCCAAGTGATTGATATTAATAAAAATTATGCCATCGTGTTGACGGAGGATATGGAATATAAGCGGGTAGTGAAAAAACAAAAAATGTGCATAGGTATGCCAATCCTATTTCTGAAAGAGGATATTTATGTTAATCATAAAGTAAACCTGAAAGCTCTCTATGGAATAGCAGCAGTATTTATATTTATCTTCTTTTCAGTAGGAATGTTTGGGAGACTCAATGACGTTGAAAATATAACGGCTTCCATCGTATCTATAGATATTAATCCAAGTGTTGAGTTGGGTGTTAGCCCAAAAGGCCTTGTTACAGAAATAAAATCATTAAATGAGGAAGGCAGTTCTATTTTGAAAGACATACCAATGGGTTTAGAATTAAGTGATACAGTTATTTGTATATTAAATAACGCCTACACAGCTCATTATTTGGATCAAGAGGATAGTACAATTCTTATTGCCTTTGCAGCTTTGAATCAAAATAGTTCTACAACGCTAATGCATCAACAGGAAAAAGTAAAGAACTCTATCAATAAGCATGCACAGTACAAAAACACAACCATTGAATATATATTTACTGAAAAGAATAGCATCGAGTCTGCACGTGAAAATGATATTTCCATTGGCCGCTATGGTCTTTATGAGAATTTAAGAGCGGAGAACCAAAGCATTACTGTAACAGGCATCAAGAAGATGAATATTAGTGAGCTTTTACGACAAAGAAATGGGAGAAACCATGAAACAGTTGGGAATGAGAATGAAATGGAAGAAGACTGGCCTATGCAGTATCGTCATGGTTTTGAGGATGAAGATGATGCAGAAGAGATTTTAGCACCCCATGATAATGAAACAGGGGATACAAATAACAGAAGCAAGCAACGAGTAAGGAAAGGATCAGAGAACCAGAGCATTCAAACGCCTATTGGTAGTGAAGAACAGACATCACAAGAGTTTGTTCAGCCTGAAGAAATCGTAGAAGAGTATGAAGGGCAATCTGAGGAAGTCCTTGTGCCGGAAGACAATGGTCAAATTCCTATAGAGGATGGAGCGGGACATGAAGGTGTGAATAGCAATGGTGAGCAAGATCAGAATAGAGAATCAGACATGAGTGAAGATAAAGACAATAAAGGTGATTGTAAAAATCCAGATAAAAATATGAATAAGAAATAGCACAAGGGAAGCTGTATAGTGATACCCAAAATAGGATGATGATTCGTATAACTATAATGAACAATAAGGAGGTGTCAATATGAAAAAGGTTAAGAGAATTGTTGCTTTACTTCTTATCCTATCGCTTGTTTTTGTTGTAACAACAGGAACTGTCTATGCAGATAATGGGAAAGGCGGAAGCAAAAGCAGTTCGATCGTATGCACGGGAGACCGGGATCAAGACCGCTTGCAGAAGAAGGACGGAAGCTGTTTAGATTGTCCTTATGACAAAGATTGTCCTTACGATAAGGACTGCGATAAGGACAGAATAAGGCTTCGTATTTACAAGGATGAAATACTTGAAACATTGGAAGTATTTGCGCTGAATGATGAGCTATTAATGAAAATTGTGCAATGTGACTCGGAAGAAGAGTTATGGCCACTGATGGAGCAGATTAGACTGCATATTAGAGAAACAGCACAATTGAAACATCTGGATCAGCAATTAATGTTGAAGCATAAAGAGCAGTTAAAACTGATGCTAGATAAAGTGCTGCTGTGGAAATTTGAGATACAGGAACGCAGCCGTATTCATACCAGATTGAACTGGCTGATCGAAGAAGTGTAGAGCAGTTGATCAGGATCTAAAAAATGAATGATTTTACTTCATAAGGACTGTGGTTGAAAAAATCACAGTCCTTATACATGATATGTATAAGAATATGCGCATCTACCTCATATTCACGGATATTTAGATCAAGTACTTGTATTTTAAATCCATAAAGTAATCATATAACAAAAAAACAAGAATAGAATATAAAAAGAGTACGAGCTGGTGAATCAAAAGCAAAGATGAAGCAAAATGAACCGTCCCGCATGCTTCGGAGAGGATGAAATTTGAATGGAGTACGGTCAGTCATATTATTTACCTGAAGAATATATCAAAGAATACATAAAAAAGGCGTGCAAGGTGTTTAAGGACTATCAATATCTTGGAGCGCACTTTATGGAATATGAAGCAATGTCGGGAATAAGCTTTATGGTATTAGCCCCTCATGCAGAAAAAGTTCATTTAGTGGGACAATTTAATGCTTGGAATGGTGAAAATCATCCCATGAAAAGGATAGAAAATACAGGCATATGGCATATCTTTATCTGCGGATTGGAAGAAATGCATCAATATAAATATCAAATTTATGGAATGGATAAAAAAATGGTCTTCAAATCAGATCCCTATGGGTTTTATAGTCAGATAAGACCTGATACAGCTTCTATGTGTGTTTCGTTAACCGGATATGGCTGGAATGATGAGGAATGGACAAAGAGAATAGCTGATAAGAGTAAGCTGGATGAAAAAATCAATATATATGAGGTTCATCTGGGGTCATGGCGAAAAAAGAATAATGAGGAGTTTTGCAACTATAAGGATATTGTTGAGGAGCTTTTGGATTATGTAGTTTCTATGGGATATACCCATATAGAGCTGCTGCCCTTGATGGAGCACCCCTTGGACGGATCTTGGGGATATCAAGTGACAGGTTATTTCTCCATCACCAGCAGGTATGGAACTCCTCAGGACTTTATGTACTTTGTTGATCAGTGCCACCAAAAGCAGATTGGGGTAATCCTTGATTGGGTGCCGGTACATTTTTGCCGAGATGAACATGGATTATCGAAATTCGATGGTTCTACTCTTTATGAATATGATAATCCCATCATGTCTGATAACGTTCAGTGGGGAACGCTTTCTTTTGATCATGGCAAGCAAAAGGTTATACAATTCCTGATATCCAATGCATTGTTCTGGCTTGATATTTATCACATAGACGGTTTGAGGGTGGATGCAGTATCCTATATGCTTTATCTTGATGCCGGAAGGCCGTCGGACAAGTGGCTGCCTAACAAATATGGCGGAAGAGAAAATCTAAATGCAATAAAATTCCTAAAGAAGCTCAATAGCATTGTGTCTAAATATTATCCAAATGCATTAATGATTGCTGAAGAATCAACGGCTTGGCCAAATGTAACAGGTTCGCCCAAAATTGGCGGTTTGGGATTTGATTTTAAGTGGAATATGGGTTGGATGAATGATGTGCTGAAATATATGGAATTGGATCCCATTTATAGAAAGTGGCATCATCACTTGATTTGCTTTTCCTTTGTCTATGCATGCACAGAAAGATTTATATTGGTATTATCCCACGATGAAGTGGTTCATGGAAAAAAATCTTTACTAAATAAAATGCCTGGAGATTACTGGAGCAAGTTTGCAAACCTCAGGGTTTTTTATGGCTATATGATAGGTCATCCGGGTAAAAAGCTCCTTTTTATGGGGAGTGAATTTGGGCAATTCATTGAATGGAATGATCAAAAAGAACTGGATTGGATGCTTTTGGAATATGAAAGCCATCGGCAGATGCAATGTTTTGTCAAAGAACTGAATCAGCTTTATCGATGTGAAAAATCATTGTACCAATTGGACCATAATCCATTGGGCTTTGAGTGGATCGATTCTGCGAACTGTGAAGAGAGCATTATTGTATTTATGAGAAAAGCCATTGATGCAGAGGATTTTATCATTGTTATATGCAATTTCACACCGGTAACAAGGCAAGGTTACAAAATTGGGGTGCCAATATTAGGTGAATATGAAGAAGTTTTTAATAGTGATTCAACAAAGTATGGGGGACAGGGTGTTGTAAATGGAAACGCAATAAAAGCAAAGGATCTGGAATGGAATAATCAGCCTTATTCCATGACAATGGCTGTACCAGCCTTAAGTGCTGTATTTTTAAAGCTAAAAAAGTGAAATGATGAGACTTAATGCTCACTTTAATAGATGACAAAATAGGAAGTTCAACCTCCGGCTTATTGCAATGGTGCTATAAAAATATTTATCAATAGACGCATAAAATCTATAAGTCATGAATAGGTATTAAATCTAGTGAGGAGGATGAGGATCTTATGTCAAGAGAAAAAAAAGAAATCATTGCTATGCTATTGGCAGGGGGGCAAGGCTCTAGATTGAATATGCTGACTGAGAAAATTGCAAAACCCGCTGTTCCATTTGGAGGGAAATATAGAATTATCGATTTCACATTAAGCAATTGCTCAAATTCTGGAATTGATACAGTAGGCGTACTGACGCAATACAGGCCTTTAGAATTAAATAGGCATATAGGGATAGGCAGTCCTTGGGATCTCGACAGGAAAGATGGCGGAGTTACCATATTAGCACCATTTATGGGTGCCGAAGGTGGAAGATGGTACAAAGGCACAGCCAATGCAATATATGAAAACTTCCATTTTATTGAGCAATATGATCCTGAATATGTATTGGTATTATCCGGTGACCACATCTATAAAATGGACTATTCCCTGATGCTGGACTATCATAAGGAAAGGGCTTCAGAGGCTACAATTGCGGTTATAACAGTGCCATGGGAGGATACAAACAAGTTTGGCATTATGAATGTTGACGATGAGAGCAGAATCGTTGAATTTGAGGAAAAACCAAAGCAGGCAAAAAGCAATTTGGCTTCTATGGGTATCTATATATTTAACTGGAAAACTTTAAGAAGATATTTGGCGGAAGATGAGTCAGATAGAAAGTCACATCATGATTTCGGGAAAAATATTATTCCCAATATGCTGCATGATGGAATCTCAATGTATTCCTATGTGTTTAACGGATATTGGAAGGATGTCGGAGAGGTGAAGAGTCTGTGGGAGTCCAATATGGATTTGCTAAAGGAAGATAATACCCTGGACTTATATGATCGTAATTGGAAAATCTACTCAAAGAATCCCGTAAATCCACCCCATTATATAAGTAGTACCGGTAAAGTAAAATCATCTCTTTTGAATGAAGGCTGCGTTATTCACGGGGAAGTGAACAATTGCGTTCTTTTCCCGGGGGTAGAGGTAGGAAGAAATTCTATTGTAAATGATTCTGTGATCATGCCCGACGTGAAAATTGGTGAAAACGTAAGCATTCGAAAAAGCATCATTATGAGCAAGGTGATTATACCGGACTTTACAGTTATAGAAGACAGAGAAAACAATGAGGTAGTCTTAATAAACGAGTGAAATTAATGCAGGGGGAGGGGGATACAAATGCCGGATATCATGGGAATTATAAATCTAAGTGAGGACGAAACTGCAATGAGAGACATTGCGAAATATAGACCTATTGGTGCAATACCGATAGCAGGGCGGTATAGAGTAATAGATTTTGTTTTGTCCAATATGGTCAACATAGGAATACATAACGTTTCGATATTTACCCAAGGGAAGTCCAGGTCCATCGTAGAGCATTTAGGCCATGGAAAAGAGTGGGATCTGGATAGAAAAAAAGATGGCTTATTCATTTTCAATCCATACGTGAATCCAAAGGATAGCACTTTTCACAAGGGAGACATCAAGAATTTCATTGATCAATTAGATTACATCAAATTGAGTAAGCAGAAATATGTCTTTTTATCAAGAAGCTATATGATCTGCAACGTGAATTTACAGGATGCATTTAAATATCATAAAGATAGTGGGGCAGATATTACCTTGCTTTATAAAAAGATGCAGGGTGAAAAAGATAAATTTATCAATTGCGACAATTTAACAATAAATGAGGCTGGGAAGGTTATCAGTGTTGGTAAAAATATCGGTAAAGAAAGCAATTTTAATATATCGATGGAAATGTGCTTTCTGAAGAAGTCTTTATTTATCGATATCATAGAAAACAGTATATCGAAAGGTGAAACCATGTACCTGAAGCAAGCAATTCTTCAACAAGTGAGAAAGCTGAATGTAAATGGGTATGCTTTCGATGGATACTTAGGTTGTATCAACTCCATTGAAAATTATTACAGGGTCAACATGGAGCTCTTAGATATAGAGACTTCTAAGGAGCTGTTTTATAAGAATGGATACATATATACAAATGTTAAGGATGAGCCTCCGACAAAGTACACAGAAACTGCAAATGTTACAAATTCAATGGTGGCCAATGGCTGCATCATTGAAGGGACCGTTGAGCGATGTGTAATTTCCAGGGGGGTAAAAATCGGAAAAAATGCAGTGGTAAAGGACTGTGTTATCATGCAAAAGTGCAGCATTGAAGAAGGCGCTGTACTTCAAAATGTTATACTAGACAAAAATATCGAGGTCAGCAGCGGCATAGAACTGCGTGGGGCTTCTAAAAAGCCGTTGGTAATCATGAAAAATCAAAAAATATAATGAGGTCTTACATTGTTATAAAATAAAAATTCAGGTAGAAGAGTCTATCTGAATTTTTAAATTTCATATAAAGTGAGGTTTTAAAGTGTTAAAGATATTATATGTTGCTTCTGAAGCAGTTCCATTTATTAAAACTGGCGGATTGGCAGATGTTGCGTCTTCTTTGCCGAAGGAATTAAGGAAATTAGGAATTGATATCAGGGTGGTAATCCCTAAATATATGAATATTCCAGATGAATTTAAAACAAAGATGATTGTTTTAAATGAATTGAATGTTCAAGTTGGTTGGAGGAATCAATACTGTGGAATTCAATACATGGAATATCAGGGGGTACCTTATTATTTCATTGACAATGAATATTATTTTAAAAGGGCTGGTATCTACGGGTTTTATGACGATGGAGAAAGGTTTGCTTTTTTTGATAAAGCGGTTCTGGAAATGATGGAGCATATTGATTTTAAACCAGATATTATTCACTGTAATGACTGGCATACCGGAATGATTATGCCACTGCTTGATGCACATTATAGGCATAAGTCTGATTATAAAAACATAAAAACCATCTTTACAATTCATAACTTGAAGTATCAGGGTGTATTTCCCTCTGAAATATTAGACGACTTACTAAATCTTGGACAAGAATATCATCATATCGATAAACTTGAATTCTTTGGCGATGTAAGCTTTATGAAAGGTGGAATCAATTACGCAAATCTTGTTACAACAGTCAGTAAGAGCTATGCTGAAGAAATTCAAAGCACTGCTTTTGGAGAAAGGCTTGATGGTGTTTTAAAGAAGAGGAATCAAGATTTATACGGTATTATTAATGGAATTGACTATGATATTTATGATCCTGCCAAGGATGCAGAAATTTTCTCAAACTACACAGTCGATTCCTTAGAAAATAAGGAAATAAATAAACTGAAGCTGCAAGAGCTGTTAAGCCTACCGGTACATAAGGATGTCCCTTTGATTGGAATGGTTACCAGAATTGATAAGATGAAGGGCTTTGATCTAGTTCTTGAAGCAATTGAACAATTGTTGTCACTAGATATTCAAATGGTAATATTAGGTACAGGAGATCCTTGTCTTGAATTTATTTTAAGGGAGCTGGCAAATAAATATCATGAAAAGCTATCTGCAAAAATAACGTTTTCATCATCATTTGCTCAGAAAATTTATTCCGGTTGTGATATGTTTTTGATGCCATCCATATTTGAGCCTTGCGGGCTTTCGCAGCTAATTGCACTAAGATATGGAACGATTCCCATTGTGAGAGAAACTGGAGGATTAAAGGATACTGTCTGTAACTATAATGAGTTCAATGAGGAAGGAAATGGGTTTAGTTTTAACAGTTATAATGCAATTGACATGCTTTACACAATAGAAAGAGCTGTGACATGCTATAAGAATAAAAATATATGGAAGAAAATAATCATCAATGCTATGAACGGAGAATATAGTTGGAATAATGCTGCTCATATGTATGAGGAGTTATATGAAAAAATGATCGTTTAAGGAGTGTGAATCATGCAGATTACGAAGGAGGGTATCAAAGAGGATTTTATTAGAAAGTTAAAAACTGAGCGTGCTAGGAACGTTGATGAAGCAAGTACTTGGGATAGATATATTGCTTTAGGAAGCTTGATAAGGGACTATTTGGCAGAAAACTGGGTTCATACCAATGAGGAATATGTGAGGAAAGAAAAAAAACAGGTTTATTATTTCTCAATGGAATTCCTGATTGGAAAACTGCTTACAAACAATTTGAGCAATTTAGGAATAAAACAAGTCTGTCGGGATGCTTTAAAGGATTTGGATATTGATTTATCAGAGATTGAAGAGATAGAACAGGATCAAGGATTGGGGAATGGCGGGTTAGGCAGGCTGGCTGCTTGCTTCATGGACTCAATGGCAAGTCTAAATATTGCTGGACATGGCTGTGGAATCAGATACAAATATGGTCTTTTTGAACAGAAGATCATTGATGGATATCAAGTGGAATTTCCTGATAAATGGCTGCAGCAGGAGAATATATGGGAGATGGTTAAGCCGGGCAAGTCAGTTCAGGTAAGATTCGGCGGTACGATAGATACAAGAATGGAGAACAATAAGTTAAGATTTGTCCATGAAAATTATGAAACTATACTGGCGATTCCCTATGACACGCCAATGGTGGGATTTGAAAACAATGTAGTAAATACACTGCGGTTATGGAGTGCGGAAGGAATTAAGAAAGAGCTGAATTACGATTATTTTGATAAAGGTGAATATACAAAAGCATTTGAAGAGAAATTCTATGCGGAATCAATTTCCCATGTACTATACCCAAATGATTCCTTTGAAAAAGGAAGAATTTTGAGACTTAAACAAGAATATTTCTTTGTATCAGCAGGAGTACAGAGTATTGTTAGATCCTATAAAAAGTTAGGCAAGCCTATTTATAATTTTGATAAGTATGTTGCCATTCATATTAATGATACACACCCTGCCTTGGCAGTTCCGGAATTAATGAGAATATTGATGGATGAAGAAAATCTGGGCTGGGATGAAGCTTGGAATATCACTAGACATACAATATCCTATACAAATCATACAATAATGGCTGAAGCGTTGGAAAAATGGGAGATTGATATTTTTAAATCTCTCCTTCCAAGAATATTCATGATTGTAGAAGAAATCAATGAAAGGTTTTGCAGGGACTTATGGGATACAAAGTTTACAGGGGACTTTGAAAAAATATCAAAGCTGGCTATTATATCAGAGGGCTTGATAAAAATGGCACATCTTGCTATTGTCGGAAGCTATAGCGTGAATGGTGTTGCCAAGCTGCATACTGAGATACTGAAAAAAAGGGAATTAAGCGACTTTTATCAAGTTTATCCAAAGCAGTTTAATAACAAAACAAATGGTGTGAGTCATCGAAGATGGCTGTTGAACTCCAATCCGGAGCTTGCCGTCTTGATTAATGAAACCATAGGCGATAAATGGATTAAATCCCCGGAAACACTGATAAAGCTATTACAATTTAATAAAGATCCTGTTTTTCAGCAAAAGTTATTTAACATCAAACAAAATAACAAAATAATTCTTGCAGACCTGATTGAGCAAAAATATGGTATCAACATTGATCCATACTCCATTTTTGATGTACAGGCAAAACGAATACATGAATATAAGCGTCAAATCCTAAATTTGTTCCATATTATGCACCTTTATAATCAGTTGATTGAAAATCCAGATTTGGATATACATCCAAGAACCTTTATATTCGCAGGAAAGGCTGCCCCGGGATATTATATTGCTAAGAAAATTATAAAATTAATCAATACTTTGGCTGAAAAAATCAACAAAGATCATAGAATAAAAGATAAGTTAAAGGTAGTTTTTATAGAAAATTATGGGGTTTCCTTAGCGGAGCGAATTATTCCGGCAACAAATGTAAGTGAGCAAATTGCGACTACAACGAAAGAAGCATCTGGAACGGGCAATATGAAGTTTATGATGAACGGTGCTGTTACAATAGCCACCTTAGACGGTGCAAATATAGAAATAGAAAACGCTGTTGGTAAAGATAATATCATTATTTTCGGACTAAGAGAAAAAGAGATTCTCGAATTATATAACAAAAATTCCTATCTGTCTGTAAATACTTATTATGAAGATATAAGATTGAAAAAGGTAGTAGACCAATTGATTGATGGATTTTTTTCTGTCAGATATAATGAATTTCTAGCTATTTTTGACTCCTTATTAAAATATAATGATAAGTATTTTGTTTTAAAAGATTTTAATGATTATGTGAATGCCCAAAAGAAAGTAAATGAGTTATATAAAAATCAAGGAAAGTGGTTGGAAATATCCATCTCCAACATTGCACACTCCGGGTTATTCTCTAGTGATAATACCATATATAAATATGCATCAGAAATATGGCATGTACCTACAAAACTAGATTATTACTAAAAGATGCATGAGCGGGAGTCTTCCCTTTATGGGGCTCCCGCTCATGCATTTTTACATTTATATTGAGAAAGTAATTATGATATAATGTGGATATAAAAAAGTTCATAATAGGCTCAAAAGCGAACTGGGGCATGGAGTGGAGGATTGACAATGGAAAATATAAAGACGAATGCAATGCGAATTCTAGATAAAGCAGGAATTCCTTATGGCTCATATACTTATGACCACAGTGACGGTCTGCTTGATGGCATTACAGTTGCTGAAAAAATCGGACGGCCAGTGGAGCGGGTATATAAAACACTTGTGACAAAAGGAGCAAGTAGAGAATACTATGTGTTTGTCATTCCTGTTGCTGCTGAGCTTGATTTAAAAGCAGCGGCAAGGGCAGTTGGTGAAAAGGCTGTTGAAATGATTAAGGTTACAGACATTAACAAGGTTACAGGGTACATTCGTGGAGGCTGCTCACCAATCGGAATGAAAAAAGAATATAAAACAGTATTGGATAGCTCTTGCAGAGGATTGGATAACTTCATTGTAAGTGCAGGAAAGATAGGACATCAAATTGAACTGACACCTGAGGACTTGATTAAGCTTATTCACTGCAAGACAGAAAGTGTTGTTATGCAAAAAAATATATAAAAGCTTTGAAGATTAGTAAAAAGAATATAGAAAGCACGTGGATATTTGTCAGACTAGGAAATAAGTTTCCTGGTCTGTTTTTTATGCTCTTTTAACACAAATAATGATTTATGCATAAATCTTCTGAAGGTATTGCCTGTCATTGTATTGTAACTACCGGTAGCTATTGCGTCATCCTGATGGAGGCACGACGGTGGTCGCTTAAGATTCCCCCAGGTTCAGAATGACAAGCTATGCTTGTATGCAAATCTTAATGAAAGTGAATCATAAACGCGCTTAGCATGCAGGAGATAAGCTCGCTTTCATAAAAAAATGATGTTTTTGTTTGTTTCCATAAATATTTTTGTTGACAAGCATAAATATACAATATATATTATATATATGCATTATGAGCCCCGAATTATAGGGTGTAAATGCATAAATGAGTCTGTTTAGTGTATAAACATAAGAAATATTCGAGTTGATGAAAGGAGGGGAGTAGGGTGAAAACATTCAAGATGAAATACGGCAGAGAAGAAATCAATATACGGGTTCCTGAAAACAACTTTCTGGGCTTTATTGAAAGTAAAGGAATGCCGGATGGAAAATCAGAAGATGAAACGATTTTAGAAGCCCTGGCTAACCCGATTGGAAGTCAGCGGTTGAACGCTTTAGTTAAACCGGGAGAAACAGTATGCATTATTATCTCTGATATTACCAGAGCATGGCAAAAAACAGAACTTTATCTTCCCTATATTGTTGATGAGTTAAATGAAGCAGGAATTACAGATGAAAATATTACTTTTCTTTGTGCAACCGGCTCTCATCGGCGTCAGACCAAAGAAGAGCATAAGATACTATTAGGAGAAAAGCTTGCTAACCGTTTTCAAGTAATTGATCATGATTGCAGAGATCATGAAAGCTTAGTTAAAGTTGGTACTACAAGCTTTGGGACGCCTGTGATAATCAATAAAGCTGCCTTGGACAGCGATCATATCGTTTTGACAGGAGCAGTTGTATTTCATGATTTAGCTGGATGGGGAGGCGGTAAGAAGTCTATCTTGCCGGGTATATCTGCATATGAGAGCATCATGGCCAATCATAAATTATCTTTAAATCCTATATGGGGTGAGGGAACAAATTTCTTGGTGCGCTGTGGAAATGTCATAAATAATCCTGTTCACCTGGATATGCTGGAAGCAGCAGCCTTTGTAAAGCCCGCCTTTTTATTCAATGTAATGATTGATGAAAAAGGGAATATTGGAAAAGCTGTAGCCGGACATTACATAAAGGCTCATGAATCGGGACAGCAAATGGTTGATGAAGCTGACGGCATTCCCTTGAAGGAAAGGGCGGACATTGTTGTTGCATCAGCAGGAGGCTATCCAAAGGATATTGACTTGTATCAGGCATCAAAGGCTTTAATCAATGCTAAGCAAGCAGTTAAAAAAGGCGGCGTAATTATACTTTTAGCTCAATGCATCGAGGGCTTTGGGGGTCTTGAAGTACAGCAGATGATTGAAGAATATAATGATAATTACAGCAGAGAGGAAAGTTTACGGAAAGTCTTTACAGTGGCTAAATATACAGGCTACTTGATTGCAGAAATTGCAGAAGACTACAATGTGATCTTGGTATCGACTTTGGATCCAAAGCTGTTGGAAAATGCAAATATAAAAGCTGCAGCGAATGTAGATACCGCACTAATTATAGCCTTGCAGCAAATAGGGTTGAGTGCAAAGGTTTACTTTATGCCCTATGGTGCAAATACACTACCAAGACTGGTTTAGATCAACATGACATGTTATGCATTAAAAATAATAAATATACATGCATAAATATAATAAAATTATCAAAATTTAAAAAAATAGGGGGAAACAAATTATGAAAAAACATGTAAAAAAGGTTGTTGCAATATTACTGGCAATGGTGTTGTTATTTACTTTCTCAGCTTGCAGCACAAAAACAAATACGGAGGTTCAACCGACAGAAGTACAACCGACAGAAGAAGAAAAAGTTGCTACAAAATTGGAGCAAATAAAAGCAAAAGGGAAAATTGTGCTGGGTACATCGGCAGACTATCCACCCTATGAGTTTCACAAAGCAGTGAATGGTAAAGATGAAATTGTTGGCTTTGATATTGAAATTGCAAAAACAATTGCAAAGGACTTAGGTGTGGAGCTGGAAATAAAAGATATGAAGTTTGACGGACTATTGGCTGCCTTGGTAGTGGATGACATAGATTTTATTGTAGCGGGTATGGTTCCAAAGGAAGAAAGAAAGAAAAGTGTGGATTTCTCAACACAATATTATCAAGCAGAACAAAACGTATTAGTTAGAGCTGAGGATGCTGGTAAAATTACATCCGTAGAGTCCTTGAAGGGCTTAAAGGTTGGGGCTCAAAAATCAACGGTTCAAGAAGATCTTGCAAAAGAGAAGACTGAAGCGGCAGAAGTAAAATCCTTAAGCAAAATTACTGACTTGGTGCTTGAACTGCAAAACGGTAAAGTAGATGCAGTTGTACTAGTAGGACCAGTAGCAAATGCATATGCAAAACAGAATCCTAAACTTGCTGTTTCAGGTATTTCTTTAGGAGCTGAAGAGGGCGTAGCGATTGCAGTAAATAAAAATACGGCTGACTTGCTTGAGGCAATCAATTCATCCTTAGACACGATGATGAAGGCAGGAACTATTGATAAATATATTCAAGAAGCAACTTTGCTTTCAGAACAAGAGTAATTTAAGGGATATTAATAATAACCAGTACGGGGGGACTGAACAGTGGATTTCTCATTCTTACAAAAATATTACGGTTTCTTTATAGAAGGTACATCTATCACTCTATTCCTATCCTTTTTCGGTGTAGTTTTAGGTGTTGTACTAGGCGTAATCCTGGCTTTGATGAAGCTGTCTAAGAACATACTGCTAAAGAGCTTTTCATCGGCTTATATCGAGTTAGTGAGAGGAACGCCCTTGCTGGTGCAGTTATATATTATATACTATGGACTTCCAAGACTTGTAGGATTGGATTTTAATGATAATACACTGGGTATCGTCGCCATTTCTTTAAATAGCGCTGCTTATGTTGGAGAGATCATTAGAGCAGGCATTCTGTCCATTGACAAGGGACAGCTGGAAGCGGCGCGTTCCCTAGGTATGCCCCATGGAATGGCCATGAAGACAATTATTATTCCTCAAGCCTTTAAAAACATTCTTCCGGCTTTGGGAAATGAGTTTATCGTACTGATTAAAGAGTCTTCCATTGTATCGGTAGTAGGCATACATGATCTTATGTACAATGCGGATACGGTACGGGGCAATACGTATCTGCCTTTTGAGCCTTTGGTGATTGCGGCGCTCATTTATTTCACGATTACTTTTATTCTTTCAAAATTATTAAGTCTACTGGAAAGGAGGATGCGAGCAGGTGATTCAAGTATCTAATCTTCAAAAAAAATTTGGCAAATTACATGTATTAAAGGGCATTGATTCAAGGATTAAACAAGGTGAAGTTGTAGTTGTGATTGGTCCTAGCGGGTCCGGGAAAAGCACTTTTCTCAGGTGCTTGAACCGCCTTGAAGAGCCCTCTGACGGAGAAATCGTATTCGAAGGAAATTCAATTATAGATAAAAGAAATGACATTAATAAGCTGCGTGAAAAAATGGGCATGGTTTTCCAACAGTTTAATCTTTTTCCGCACATGACTGTTATAGAAAATATCACCTTGGCACCTATGAAGGTGAAAAAACTTTCAAAGGAAAGTGCGATGGATATTGCTTTTGGATTATTAAAACGAATCGGATTGGAAGATAAGGCATATGCATACCCAAGCCAGTTATCCGGAGGTCAAAAACAGAGAATAGCAATTGCAAGGGCATTGGCGATGTCACCGGATGTTATGCTGTTTGATGAACCAACCTCTGCCTTAGACCCTGAGATGGTCGGGGAGGTGTTGGATGTTATGAAAAAGCTGGCTGCCGAGGGCATGACGATGGTAGTCGTTACCCATGAAATGGGTTTCGCCAGAGAAGTAGGGAGCAGGGTATTGTTTATGGATGAAGGGAAGATCGTGGAAGAAGGAAGTCCGGAAGTGGTTTTCAGCGAACCAAAGCATCCGAGAACGAAGGACTTTTTAGGCAAAGTTTTAAGATGCTGATTTTTTGTAAAAGCAGGTGTTATTATGAAGCATAAATTTCTTGCAAAAAAGTACTGGAATTCTGTCTCGACTCCTATGGCTGAAGTAGTGGAATTGGCCAATAAATTTGATGATCTCATTAATCTCAGCCTTGGGGACCCCGATTTGATAACAAATGCTAGCATCATCAATGAGGCTTTTCGTGATGCTCATCAGGGGCATACCAAGTATACAGATTCTTTAGGAGATCCGGAGCTGCGAGAAGAGATTAGCCTTTTCTATAAAAAAATATATGGATATCAAGTCCAGATGAATGAGATTATGGCGGTAGTAGGGGCTTGTCATGGGATGTACCTCGCCCTTGAAGCTATTTTAGATGATGGAGATGAGGTAATTGTTCCTGAACCTTATTTCACACCCTATGAAAATCAGATAAAACTTGCCGGGGGTAAGCTTGTGCCACTGAAAACCTATGAGGAAGACGGTTTTCAAATAGATACTGAAAGACTGAAGGCTTTATTAAGTCATCGTACAAAAGCAATTATAATCAATACGCCTAACAACCCGACGGGTACTTGTCTTAGCATGGCTTCCATGGAAGCGCTGGCTCAAATAGCTATAGAAAATGATATAATCATCATCGCGGATGATATATATGGGGCATTTAGCTTCTGTGAGCCTTTTGTTCCCATTACAACGTTAGACGGAATGAAGGAAAGAACGATTACCATAGGAAGTTTTTCTAAAGACTATGCCATGACAGGATGGCGAATCGGCTACGTGATGGCTTCGGATTATTTAATAACCTGCATCAGGGATATTAATGAGGGGATATGTTTTTCTGCACCTTCTATTTCTCAAAGAGCTGCAATACATGCTTTGAGGTTAAAAGATACCATTCAACCGGATTTGGTAAATGAATATAAAAAGCGTGTATATTATGTTTATGAGAGGATCAATCAGACTGAGCATATGTCTGTACTTCCGCCGGGAGGAAGCTTTTATCTGTTTGTGAATATTAAAAAAACAGGTTTAACTTCAGCCGAAATAAGCAGAAAGCTTTTAGAAGAAGCCCATGTACTTGTGGTTCCGGGAAATGCTTTTGGAATAAGTGGAGAAGGATATATACGCATTGCGTGTACTGTAGGACTGGATAAGCTGAAGGAAGCTTTTGATAGAATAGAAGCCATGTTATTGTAGCCAATGAGCAAAAATTTGCAAGGGCTGTATAAAAGTTTATTGAATCAATAAGAAAACCGCTTTTGGAAGCGGTTTTTTTTTATGTTAATTTGCTGATGGAAAACTGTGCAGATATTTCATTGTAAAGTATCTAATCATTTGTTGTTTATATTTAAAATAGTTTTGGCAGATTTTATATAAAGTGGTATATTATATATAAAGATTTATATATAATTAGTTATATATAAGCCTACTATTATATATTAGGAGTTGATTTTTTGACTTTAGGATTTATTATTCTGGGATTATTGAGCTATAAGCCTATGACGGGATACGACCTAAAGACTTTTTTTAACAGATCCATCAACTTTTTTTGGTCGGCAGAGCTAAGTCAGATATATAGAGAACTGTCTAAGCTTGAGAGAAATGGCTATATAAGCTATGAGATCATACCTCAGGAAGGAAAGCCGGATAAAAAGGTCTACAGTATCACAGAGGGAGGCAAGATAAAGTTTATTGAATGGTTAAGAGATTTTCCTCATGATCTGACACCCATTTCGAGAAATGAGTTTTTGGTTAGAATTTTCTTTAGCGCCAAGATACCCAAGGAAGAACTTATATTGAATTTGAGCAGATATATAAAGCAGGAGGAACAAGAGCTTAAAACCTATATGAGCATTGAAGATATGATAAATACTAGAATGAAAGAACAAAAAGATGATGAAGAGCTTATGCATCAAAGGCTAACTGTTAGAAGAGGCTTATATTTTGCGCAATCTGAAATAAACTGGGCGAAGGAATGCATCGAAGAAATCCAAAAAAGACAATTTACGAAATAGTTATATTAAAGGGGTGTGTAAAGGAATATGTTAAAGCTGTTTATTAGGCGGCTTAGTAGTTTGCTAATTACCGCCATAATGCTGATGACTCTTTTTATAACCAGTGGTTGCAGCAATTTAATTAAAGGTAAAAAGATGAATGGACAGAAATAGGGGGAGACACCTTTGTTTTTACCAGTGACTTTTACATGGCTAATATGACCTTACTGACTTATGAAGGAGAAGCTGTTCTAATAGATACGGGGATGGATGAAAAAGACCTTCAAATAATCCAGCGATTTATAAAGGACCAAAATATTAATCTAGAAAATATCATCATCACTCATATGCATAATGATCATACGGCAAATTTAAGGGCTTTACAAACTGAACAAATGACTCTAATTACACCAGAAAATGCCAAGCAAGGACAGATATTAGAACTGGGTAAAAGGACTTTAAAGATACTGTTTACAGAAGGGCACTATAAACCGCGGGGGCATATCAGTGTAGAGGTGGTAGAAGATAATATTCTAGTTGCGGGGGATATCTTATGCAATAGTATTTTACCGCCTATTGCAGCTGGTG
>JAQSYD010000167.1 GCA_029256325.1 Clostridia bacterium | reverse complement strand
TTGGTTACAGGGGTATTGCTGGCAATCATGATGGCGAATGCAGGCGGTGCCTGGGATAACGCCAAGAAATATGTTGAATCCGGTGAACATGGCGGCAAGGGAAGTGACGCACATAAAGCGGCAGTTGTTGGAGATACAGTAGGTGATCCATTTAAGGATACTGCAGGACCGTCAATGAACATACTGATTAAGCTTATGACAATAGTAGCACTTGTATTTGCACCGCTGTTCCTATAGTATAAAGGTAAGATGTTGATTTAAACTATCAACATCTTTTTTCTTTGTATTTATCGCACAGTACTGTCATCCTGAAGGAGTTAAAGATTCTTCACTGCGTTCAGAATGACAGGCTTACATCATGGCTGTCATCCTGAAGGAGCAGCGACGGTCGGATCTAAGATTCTTCACTGCGCTCAGAATGACAGGCGTATGAGTTAGCAAATATATAAGATATTAATATTGGATTTTCTTAAAGGAGGAGATACTGGTGCAGTACTTTTTAATATATATAGCAGCAATCAACCTGGTGGGCTTGGCTATCATGGGGATAGACAAGCGAAAAGCAAGGAGACAAAGCTGGAGAATCAGTGAGAGGACTTTGTTTATCACTGCCCTTGTCGGGGGTTCTATCGGTGTAAAAGCAGGTATGGAGCTGTTTCGACACAAAACCCATCATAAGCAGTTTGTTTATGGGATACCTGCTATTATTGTATTGCAGCTGGCAGCAGTGGTTTATTTTTTATACAGATTTTAGTGATAAAGTGTTGAAAATTCACATTGAAAACATATATTTTCCGAACAATGAACATAATAAAATAAAGAAAAAATTGTGTTTCATTGATCGAGGTGAATTTTTTGACTGGTTTTTTACATGAAAATGCAAGAGATTTTTATTTTCCGGGAAATAAGACAGGAATCCTTCTCATACATGGCTTTGGCGGTTCTCCTTCAGAAATGAGATATATAGGAGATTATTTGAAGGATAAGAACTTCAGTGTAAGAGGTGTTCTACTAAAGGGACATGGGACTAGTCCTCAGGAAATGAAAAAGACCAATCATAAAGATTGGATAAAGTCAGCTGAGCAGGGATATTTAGAATTGGCAGAGCAATGCAATGAGGTTTTTGTTGTAGGCTTTTCTATGGGAGGAGTCATAGCACTGCATCTAGCTCATAAATACGATGTGAAAGGCATCGTGAGTCTTTCTACTCCAATAAAAATACTTAGCCGACAATATTATATAGCTGCTCTGGTAAAATACATATATTTTGCAATGGGTAAGCAGCCCAAAACAATTAAGCATAAGGATCCATTTCTAATAAGCTATGACAGAACACCGGTGAAGTGCATCATAAGCTTAATGCAGCTCATCAATATCGTAAAATCAGATTTGCATAAGATTGAAAAACCAATTTTAATTATGCAATCCTATGGGGATGGAACTGTGCATCCATCCAGTGCAAATTTTATTTATAAAAGAATAGGATCTACGGATAAAAGCATCATTTTTTTACATAACAGCGGTCATATTATCACTTGCGACTGTGAAAAAGAACAGGTTTTTGAAGAAGTGCACAGCTTTATAAGCAAAAGGTGCAGAAGCTATACTGACAATCCACAAGCCACATATACTATAACAATGGAGGTTTAAGAAATGACAGACTTAATGGAATTAAAAAATAGGATTTCTAGTTTTATGAGAGAGGATGCCTATAAGCCCTTAAAATACGAGGAGCTAAAGGAAGCAATGCATATAGAAGGGTCTGATGTGGAGCAATTTAATGCAGCGCTGGAGGAACTAGAGGAAATCGGCGATATTATTGAGACAAAAAAGAAAAAGTTCGGTATTACAGAAAAAATGAATCTTGTACCCGGTCGCATCCAAGGTAATAAAAAGGGCTTTGCCTTCTTGATACCTAATAATAAGGATATCAAGGATATGTTTATTCCTGCTGAAAAGTTAAACGGTGCAATGAATGACGACAGAGTAATTGTACGATTGACTGCAGGAGAGCTTAATACGCGAAAGAGTGAAGGCGAAGTAATCAGGATTCTGGAAAGAGCCAATGAGAAAATTGTGGGTCTGTTTGAATCCAGCACAAACTTTGGATTTGTAATTCCGGACGATCCAAGAATATATCAGGATATTTTTATTCCAAAGGGTGAATTTAACGGTGCGGAAACCGGTCATAAGGTAGTCGTTGAAATCACAGTTTGGCCAGAGGGCAGGAGAAATCCAGAAGGTAGAGTAGCTGAGATACTGGGACATAAGAATGACCCGGGAACTGATATCATATCGATCATCAGAAGCCATAACCTGCCTGAAGGATTCCCGGAAGAAGTAGAGGACCAAGCTGCTAAGATACCTGAACTAGTTAAGGAAGAAGAAATAGCTAAAAGAAGAGATTTAAGGGACAAAGTAATTGTAACCATTGATGGTGAAGATGCAAAGGACTTAGATGATGCGGTAGGCGTTGAAAAGCTGCCTAACGGCAATTACTTGCTGGGTGTGCATATAGCAGACGTATGTCATTATGTTTTTGAGAAAAGCCATTTAGACAATGAAGCATTTAAAAGAGGCACAAGCGTTTATCTTGTGGATAGAGTTATCCCAATGCTGCCTAGAAGACTGTCCAATGGAATATGCAGCTTGAATCCGCAAATTGAGCGTTTAACATTAAGCTGCGACATGGAAATTGACAGCAAGGGCAAGGTTGTGAAGTATGATATTTATGAGAGTGTTATTAAGACAAAAGAGAGAATGACCTATAAAAATGTAAATAAAATTCTTACGGACAAAGATCCTGAAACCATGGAAAGATATAAGGATTTGATACCTGCTTTTGAACTAATGGATGAGCTTAGGCAAATACTGGGTAAGAGAAGAACAACCAGAGGCAGCATCGAATTTGAGTTTCAAGAAACCAAAATTATACTTGACCCAGTGGGCAAGCCAATAGAAATAAGACCTTATGATAGAGGGATTTCGGAGCAGATCATTGAAGAGTTCATGCTGGTTTGCAATGAGACCATAGCAGAAGACATGTTTTGGAAGGAAGCTCCCTTTGTTTACAGAGTTCACGAAGATCCTGCACCTGAGAAGATTGAAGCCTTTAACGAATTCATATACAATTTCGGCTATCATTTAAAAGGGATATCAGAAAATATTCATCCAAAGGCTTTGCAGCAGCTGGTTGAAAAAATAAAGGGAACAAAGGAAGAAAGAATCATCAGTACGTTGATGTTAAGGTCCTTGAGAAAAGCCAGATATACAAGCTCGAACTTAGGACACTTTGGCTTGGCAGCGAAGTATTACTGTCATTTCACATCGCCAATTAGAAGATACCCTGACTTGATCATACACAGAATTATCAAAGAGGGCATCCATGGCAAGCTGGTTGGCAAGAGATTATCTGAGCTGCATAGCAAGCTGGAGCAAATGGCTGACCATTGCTCAATCCGAGAGCGTGTAGCGGAAGAAGCGGAGCGTGATGTGGAAGACCTCAAAAAAGCTGAATTCATGAAGGATAAGGTAGGTATGGAGTTTGAGGGCATCATTTCCAGCGTAACCTCCTTTGGACTGTTTGTAGAGCTGGAGAATACCATTGAAGGCTTGATCAGAATAAGCAACATTGAAGATGATTACTATACCTTTGATGAGAAGCATCATGCAATGATAGGCGAGCGCACAAAGCGAACCTTTAGAATTGGAGATGTAGTAAAAATCAGAGTAGATAAGGTAGATGTACCTAATAGAAATATAGATTTTGCATTGATATAAAAGCAATAAACGCATAGGTATTTAATTACTTATGCGTTTATAATTGTGCGTCAGTGTTATCCTGAGGGAGGAACGACGGAAGGATCTTTATCTATTATGCTGGTTTCAGGTGTATAACGTATCCATTGGTTTAGCTGAGTTTTGTTAACTTAAGATGTTTAAAACAGAATTTTACATTGTTATTACAAAGGCTTAATGCTATACTAAATGTGTAGACATCGATAAAATCGGTGCTATAATAAAGATGCAGTTTATTCTAGGTGGTAATTTTATGACAAACATGAGTTTGAAGACAATTGCAAAAAACAAAAAAGCCTGGCATGAGTATTTCATTGAAGAATCCTATGAAGCGGGCATTTCGTTATCAGGTACTGAAGTCAAATCAATAAGAAACGGCGGAGTTAACCTGAAGGACAGCTATGCTTCTGTGGAAAAAGGGCAGGTTTTTGTGCACAACATGCATATAAGTCCTTATGAAAAGGGAAATATATTTAATAAGGACCCACTTAGAACAAGAACACTTTTGATGCACAAATACGAAATCAACAAGCTTATTGGATATATACAGCAGAAGGGCTACACATTGATACCACTTTCTGTTTATCTCAAAGGCAGCTTGGTGAAGGTTCAGCTGGGTGTAGCAAAAGGAAAGCAGCTCCATGACAAGCGTCATGCAATTGCTGAAAGGGATGCTCAGAGAGACATCCAAAGAGAAATGAGAAACAAGGAATATTAATCTCTCTATAGTATATTTTGTGATATACATTTTACATTATTCAAGTATCACAAAATATTATCCACTGTTCATAAATCGCAGATACTAATCCTAAGATTTAAAAAATAATCTTTAATGCGATTTATATAAAGTCGGGGGCGTAAAGGTTTCGACGGGGGTAGTAGAGATCGAAGTAGCGAGCGGTGGTCCCAGAGGCACTTTAAAAAGCTGGAAATTAAATTTAAACGCTAACGAAAATTACGCGTTAGCTGCCTAATGGCAGCCGTCTTAC
>JAQSYD010000032.1 GCA_029256325.1 Clostridia bacterium | reverse complement strand
GCCATTTCCTTTTCAGCCTTTAATGCTCTCAATCGTTCTTGCTCCAGCTGCTGTTTCAGCTTTTCGTTCATTTTCACCTGTTCTTTGACACCCTCCAGCTCTTTGCAGGCTGAACTCAATTGATGATTGAATTCAAGGGTTCTGGAGGTCAGTTCTTTGTTTTCCTCTATCATTTTGACAATACTCATATTCTCATACTTTAATTGCTCTTCAATGGCCTTATTTTTATTTTCAGCTTGAAGCCGCTCTTCCTTTAGCTGCCTTTCAGCAAGCTCACGGGCGTTACTTTGTGCTTGCAGCTTTTCTTGGCTTTCCTTCAGACTGCTTTCCATTTGCTGAAGTTTCTGTTTAAGGGATTCTATCTCGGAGCTTATTGAAACGCTGGAAAGTTTCTCATTCTCTACCTCTTGCAGCCTCTTTTTCAATTGCTCCAGCTCTAAACGATGCTTCTCTTTTAGCTCAGTGATATAGACATCTTTTGTATCCAGCTGCTCTTTGTATTGCGTTATACTTTGGTTCACTTCTTGCAAATCCTTATACAGCTTCTTTTTTTCTTCCTCAGCACTTTCAACAAGAATATTATACTCACACTTGAGCTTGTCTCTGGAAGTAACAAGCTCATCGATGCGCTTATTTAACTCATCCACTGTATGTTCTGTCTGCATACGTATAGCACTTATATAGCTTTCTACATCCTCCTCGCTGATGCCGCCGATCAGCTTTCTCTTAAAATCTGACTTTGTGATCTCTTCTTTCACCTTGTTTCTTAGCTGATTCAAGCCGTCATCCATCATATCCATTATCTTATTATCCATAGGGTACCTCCTTGATATTCATGATTTCCCTTTATATATAACGTTCTAATAACCTCAAAAAAAGACTCGTTTCATTCATTTTACTCTACCAACCAAATATAAAAAATGAGTCTTAAGTCTGAAAAACTTAGCTCCTTTGAACTATTCACCAATTCTATCATATGTACTGACAAACAATAGAATAAAAAAAAGAACCAACCTGGTTAAAAGATTGGTTCAGATTTATAATTTGCAACTATTCAATATTCCATTGAGATGAATAAGTTACAGTATATTCATAAAGACCATGGTCATCTAATTCTACAACGAATGTAATCGTTCTGCTGCTGCTTGCGCCGGGACTGTCAACATTGAGAAGCAATTGATTTAGACTGTCCACCGCTAATGTCGCTGTAGGATCGGTTACTGCCCCATTGTCACTTAAAACGCTTACATTAAGAATTCCTTTACTATAATGAATATAAAGCTCTTCCGGATTTGCCGGATCTCCTAGAGTCGCTTCGGGAAGTGCAGTTTTTGATAAATAGTCGTCAGCTGTTCTGTAAAAAATAACCGGTCCAGTATGATCATTGATGGTGGTTCCTTCTACATCAAGATTTAGAGGTTTTACTTCGGAATCTATAAAATAGGTTTGATCTGTATCAACACCTGTGACATTAAAATGTAATATTTCTCCAGGAGAACTGCTGCTGAACTCTATTTGACCTCCCACACCCACGAAAAAAGAATTTGAGTTATACTTGCTTAACCGAGTAATCTTTCCATTTTCATAGTATATATAGCTTGCGTAAGCATCGATTTCATTTAGAGGATCTGAAATCATAGCAGCATCCATAGTATCCAGAATTTCAATTTTTGTGGCATAACGGATTTGATTTGTAATATAATCTGATGCCAGTCTTATATTACTCTGCACATTAAATTGGTTAACACCCTTCGCAAAAACTCTATTATTGTACAGAAAGAAGGAAATGATGCTTGTCATAACAATGCTTAGTATTGCCAAAGAAATGATAAGCTCTATCAGGGTAAAGCCTTGTTTTACTCTTAATAATTTCAGATTCATGAGCTTTCCTCCTTAAGGAATCAGTGCTGTAAGCGTGACATATTGCTTGCCATTCTGATAATACACCAAAACCTTTACTTTTTGTGCTGTTACAATGTCAGGTGGTGTAGTACCAATGGTCTCACTCTCCACACCATAATAAATTGGTTTTGCAGGGTTATAAGGACTGGTCTCCAAAGCTGAATAACTGACTTCTCCTTCGATATCGAAAGTGGATGTCAGTACCGCTTCATCGATCCCTTCTGTATACATGAAGTCAATGACTGCCTGGGCTTCTGCAACTGCCTTTGATTTATTCCCCATAGTAATAATATTTATAAACCCACCGCTGAAGGCACTCAAAAAGGCAACCAGAATGATTCCCAGAATAGCCATTGCCAAAATAATTTCTACTAAAGTAAAACCTTTATTTTGTTTTAGATTTTTCATTTCCTACACCCCATTTTCCTTTACCAATTTATTTTTCATCCCAAATAAAAGGTTCAGTGCTGATGGTTACTTTGGTTATCACTTCAATTAGAGATACGATAGGATCATCCTTTCTAATGGGAATAAGCCCGGATAGATCTCCATTTATATTAATGTCATGAGGAAAGTAAAAATATCCCGTAGCATAGATAGCCGGATCTGTAGTTGGCAAACGATTTGCAGCCCCTGCAGCATGGGCATCAGTACTCGCCCGAACAACCTTGTCGTCAAAGTAAGCTACTCCATATCTTGTATATGGCAAGGCTGCAAATGGATAAAGTGCATGATCCGCATAAGTACCGCCAATAAAGTACTCATAATAATCCCGGTTTTCAAATCCGACACCACCGGGATCTCCATTATTGACTATCTCAGTGCGAACAGCGCTATTTGTTACATACAGAACGCTGGTTGGCGTATTGTTAATTTTGTTCTGGGCAACCTCCTCCGAAAGTGAGAGCTTGGCAACAAGAGTATTATTCATTCTAATAATACCATTAAAAATAAAAACTTCTGCATCAAAGGTCGTATCTTGTACAGTTCCTGAATAGCCAAGACAGACGCCATTGCTATTATCCAAAAATTGCAGAACAGATGCCTGGAATATTGACGTTCCGGGAGCATTGCTGGGAAAGTGTGTTGCACTGTTATTTTTCCCTTCAAAGAATACACCTTGACCTATATATGTATATCCTCCTGCAGCTGGGTCATTACCCGCAACCAGGTTGTGTGAATTATGTGATACATACCATTCCTGTGCTTTGCCGCCGCTTAACAAGGAGGTCAGCATCTTTACTCGCAATGTTACTATATCTGTTATGATATTCGTTCCTATAATTTTCCCTTCCGAAGTGATCTTGATTTCTCTAGGACCAATCAATTCATAAGCTATGGTGAATTCTTCCGTTGTACTGAGCTGTACTGGAGAAACGGTGGCTGCCCAAACATTTAACTCATCCACTAAATCAGTAATATCATTGTCATAGGGTACTTTGCTTCTAAGCATCTCAAGTCCTGCAGTTACACCGGACCGTCCAAGATAGTGCGCCTTTGTGTTCTTTTCGCCTCTTGCAGAAAACATTGCATCTGCCACGCTCATATCCAAGAGAGCAATAGAAAGTATAGTTAGAACCACCATTGCCACTAATACAAGTACAAGAGCAGCCCCCTTTTGATTCGAAAGATAGCTTCTTAGCATAATAAACTCCCTCTCTTATTTGGCTTATCTGAACAAAATGAGTTTCTAACTTAATAAATCAAAACTATATAAATCGCGATGAAGATTTTACATTAAATACAGTTGAGCTTAGTGCGATTTACGAACAGCGGAAAACATTTCGTAATCATTTTATGTTATATTATTGATAGTTTTGTTAATTAATCAATAACTTTAGTTATGTCAACTCAAATTTATAGAATATTCCACGATATCTATCTTATATTTTAGCTACAAAACCCTTTAATGTCAATAATTTCAATATTCTACATATACTTGGAATCATCATTACCATTCGACATTATCTGAGTTTAAATTCTATCAATTTACATTATGTATAGCGAATAATGCAAAGAGTCAACCCTATAGGATTGACTCTTTGGTAGTAAGTAATTATCAACGTATAACAAAGTCTATATACCTACCTATTGCTACTCACAATTTTTCTTCTGGTTACTGATTAGTTTTTACTTATCAAGCAATAAGCTTTTTTCTATCTCTATTCCTACTGTCACTAAAGTAAAGGTATTGCTGCTTGCATTATACAAATACAAAGCCTTATTTCCGTTATATATATTTGTTTTGTCTCTTTCAATGCCATAAATCAGATATAGATTGGGGTCCTTGGTTTCCAAAACCAGTTTTGTATCAAAATCAATTCGGATGATCTTTTCTTTGTTTTGTGAAATATTGTATAGATAGGTTTGCATGTCTACCTTGCCACCGCAGAATATCTGACCTCTCACCTTATTCCAATAATTCACTGTAAAGCCTCGGATCAGTTCATTGGCAACCCCATATTGGCTGTAATTCAAGCCAGTTTTCTTTGTCAGCTTGTTTGAACCGGCAAATATGTAATAACGGTCAATAACTGCTTCGTGGGTAGTGGTATAATCTATGGCTACATTGAAGAGGTTTAAGTAGCTATTTACTGCAGGATTTTCAAGATATAATATTGAATTTCTGCTGGCACTTCCCGAACCCCTGTCAAAATCAGTTACCTTTAGGAACATTCCTGTACCAACATTTGTAATGGCATCCAGCTTTCTAATATCCATGGCATAATTCCATGCATAGCCGTTATGTACATATAGTACTTCTTGAGAAGGCGTATTAATAACATAGGATGGTCTATATTCAATACTTCCCATCTTGCCACCTAGGAACAATATTCCATTCTCCACCTTTGACATAGTAAACATTATATTCTTATCTGTAAATTTAGGGTCGTTTACAAGGATAAACTTTCCACCCGGTGTGTATGTTAAAGTATCATACCTGTTAAACTTTCCAGCTCTCTCATAGCCGCAGAGGTAAAGCTTACCCTTGTATGATTCCATTAAATTAAAATTGTGATAGGTAAATTTCTCAAAAATAGGGACTAAGTCATCTTCCTTCAATTCATATAGCGACTTCATATTAGAAGTATTAAGAAGCAGCAGGAATATCCTGCCATTGCATATTCGTATATCATCGAACTCTAGATTAGTAATTTGTCTAGGTAATATATTATAGGGTATATTCACCTTTAGCATGTCTGTTCCATTGTATACCAAGAAGCTGATATCCGTACCTTCCTGAGGCTTTGTCTTCATATAGAGCCAATTATCACTGATGAAGTACTCCGTCATGGTCTTCTTTTTATCAATTTCTTTCACGTTAAAGTACTGGTCAACCTTGACGATGGAGTAGTTACGATCACTGTCGTATTTATTAAGAATAATACTACCTTTGAAATTGATCTGTTGAGAGCTATAACAGTCATCAACTACGATATTAAAGGTATACCCATTATAGCTTATGAGCTTATACTTTTTATTGGTATTATCATAACCGTAAAAAACACGGCTGTTGCCAAACTCATAGGTGCTGACGATATCAAAATTATTGAAATTGATATCAACAAAGCTTCCATTCTCATACTTTACAAGCTTATTGTAACGATTTACCTTGTCATAGACATAGCCTATGATATTGCTGCCGTAGCTATACAATTCATTGATTGTTATATCCTTGTAGTTCTGACTCAATAAAGCTGTAGTGTCTAAATAATAAAAGTTGTTGGAAGTTGCGCTTTTGTTATATAAGGCTATTCGTCCAGTATTATAGTCCTTGAATTTGGTTATATGTATGGTTTTCGTCGCTGCATCCGACTGAATGGTATAGCCCAACGCCTTAAACAGCTCCTCTGTAGGCACCATAAGCTTGCCTTTGATATCCTTTGATGGTTTGGTAAATTTAACAATTTCTCCATTAAGGGTATAGGTCAGGTTTCCTGCCTTTATTACAAAACGCTGCTTGTCATTAAAGGCTGTTAAAATTTTTGTTGTAGTATCATACTTAGCAGTATAGCCCAGCCAAGGTAATATCTTGTCTATCTGTGAAAATATTACAGTTCCCTCTGCATAGGTTATTTCTCCAAACTGCTTTTTCAATGAATATACATAAAAATCTCTAGTGTCAATGGTTATTGATACATCTACAAACTCATCATAGATTACTTTTTGTGTTACTGTATCAGCTGTTATCATGGGCAGATTCAAAGATTGCAGCAATATGATCAAACATAATAAGGTCAAAGCTGCCTTTTTCATAATTGTTTACCTCCTTATTCATTAATAGTAACTAATTACCAATAGTGTTCGAAATATTCAAATGCTCTTTCCTTTAAAAAAGTACTTTAACCTATAGATGCATTTTTTTAGTATCTATAATATCCAGGTTCTATGGAATGTGTTAACAAAAATTATGTAGTAACTTTCAAGCTTCGTAACAATTCTACATACGTTAATATTAATTTAATACTCATTTTGCAAATTATGTTCAACCTAAGTCCTGTATCTCTTGTTTAAATTAAATTCTTATGATAAAAAGCCAGTAGGTTTCATACTGGCTTTTTATCATTTATGCAAAGTTAATGAACTTCATCTAAAGATATCGACTGTTCTTGGGCAATTGCCGTAGCTGCATCCCCAACAAGAATTCTTGCACTGAAAGGTCTGCTATTTTTTTTGTATTTTGTTGAAAAACAGTCAATCATGATACTGCAATGACAATTAGTATGCTAAATTTGCAATAACAATAATCAGTTCAATTGGAGTAAAGTAGAACACAAGAGGATTGTACCATATTTTTCCTGTGGCTACAAGCTAATGTTTTCAACAATTGTCGACATTTTCATAATTGAACATTTGGGCCAGAAAAAAATATAAAAGAAATTTCTACAAATTATTTAAATAAGAAAAGGTACAAGAACTGAGGAAATATTTGGAATTGTACACTTTTGATGGTATGGATAACACAATAAAAACCTTTGGTTTCTATGCCATCTTAATACTGTTTAATAGTTACTAATTGTTCAACCTTCAAAGGGATCTCTCGTCATTTTCTTCCTTTATCTAGTACTTTTAATAGTGTGGTGAGAAAGTCAATGATACGAGGCATTACACATACCAGTAGTTCTTACTGGAAATTCTGTATTAATTTAAATGTATCTATCATTTTTCTCCTTTCGATTGTTGTTAACAATTTCAATTTTACAGGACAATCAGGGCTATTTTTCTGCCCTACTTTCCCTACAATTTTTCACTCTAGTTGAACTGGTTGTAGAATTTAAATTCTTCAACCAGTTTTCTTGTACCATTTTCCCTAGGAAGTGTTGCAAATGTTTCAAAGTCCCCCTTAACCAACCCTTGTGAATTGTTTTCCAGCCAGTTTGGCTTCTTTTTTCCAACCAATTACCACCAAGACCTTATCTAGCTGAAAAACTATACCTTGCTGCTTGTGATTTACTGCAAGCAAAAAGAGTCAACCTGTTAAGATTGACTCTTGATTTGCATCTAATCTATTAAGCTAACAAATGGTACGATGTACCTGTCCCTATGTCCTGTGATAAATATTCAGCCAACATTGCTAAATTGACTGCCTCATTAGCCACAGGACACTTTTGGGCAATTTGAGCGAAAGAATTTGAAATTATTTTTTGTTCCTCAACATATTCCAAGAAAATGATGATAATCGGATGGATATTTTTTACTTTCGAAAACTTATTTGTAATAAAAAACACCTGTATGCGAAAACAGATGTTAATTAATGTATTGTTATTTTTAAATATGAATTTGTTTAGCATTTTAAGTCGTCATAAATACAATGACAAATCAACATTCTTTTGTAGTGAACTGTTTTTCCCCCGTTATTCCCGTATTTATCGGCAGTATCGACAATTGCGACACTGAGTTCAGGATTCAGTACAAATCCGCCTGAAAGTAATGAAGGAGCGAGATTCCGGAAGAATCCCACCCCAACTATTAGCATAGTGCAGAAAAGAATCATCATCGCAGACAATCCCTTTCAATTGTGTATAAATATCTGTAATACCTTTCACTTGTTTGACCTCGTTAGGTCATAATCAAGGTGTGTACGAACCAGTATTTCCATCTGAATCAGTAATCGTACATCCTGTTTCATCCACGCTAGTAACCGTAAATATTGCATCAATATTAATATAATCTACATAAGTATCAGTTGTGTCGCTTGAAGCATCCGCTACTAGATACGCATCATAGACTACTTTAGCGGTTGCTTCGCAAGCTGATGTTTTTGCACTAGTCTGATACTGCGTGTATGCAGGAATTGCAATTGCCGCCAAAATACCTAGAATTGCAATAACTACAATCAGTTCTATTAGAGTGAAGCCCTTTCTGTTTTTTCTCATCATTTTGTAAAAGACATTTAACATTTTACATTCCTCCCGAATTATAATTATTTATATGTAAGCTTTCGCTTTCCACCAAATTTACTACTGTACTGTTTTCATCAAGTCGAACATCGGCAATGCAATGGATATCACTATTAACCCAACAATCACAGCCATAAAAACGATCATTGCGGGTTCTATTAAACCCATCATTTTTTTAATCGCTTCATCAAGCTCTTCATCATAGAATTGAGCTGTGCGCTCTAGCAGGTCATCTATAGAGCCTGATTCCTCCCCAATACTTATCATGTAATACACCATCGGCGGAAATAGGTTTGTACTTCTTATAGGAATAGAAAGATTGATACCCTTCCTTACGTCATCAATGGTAGATAATAATGCCTTTTCCACCGGCTTGTTGTTTACAACCTTTGCCACAGATTCAAGGGCTTGTATCAAGGGAATACCACTTGCCATTAATGTGGATAGTGTGCGAGTAAACCTAGAGGTATACATCTTCTGTATGGTCCCTTTTACAATAGGAATTCTCATCAAGACCTTATCAATTGTCATTTTACCATTTTCTGTGCGTACAAGCTTTGCAATAAAATAACTGATGGCAATCACAATTCCTACTACGATGTACCAGTAATATCTAATAAATTTACTAACACTTATGAGTCCTCTCGTTAATGCAGGCACCTCAACGCCGCTTCCTTCAAACATCGATATGAAGGTTGGCAGCACAAAAGTAAGTAAAAATATGACGACCAATACGGTAATTGCGCCTATAAATGCCGGATATACCAATGCCCCTTTAATCTTATTCCTAATATGATTTTCCTTCTCAAAGTGAACTGCCAATCTGCTCATAATGGTATCCAAATTACCGCTGACTTCCCCTGCCATTACCATATTGATAAGTAATTCAGGAAACGCATTACTTTCTCTTAATGCTTGGGAGAAAGTCATGCCCTTCTGCACATCCTGATAGAGCTGGCCTATAATACCCTGCAACTTCTTATTTTCTGTCTGCATTTTAAGAATATCCAAACAGTTAATCAAGGTTACACCTGCATTCAGCATCGTATATAGCTGACGACAGAATAACGCGATATCCTTAATCTTTATCCTAGTAAATCTACTTAAATCTAAATCCCTACTTTGCTGCAAAGCTTCCACCAATACAGGGAATTGATTCTTGCTCCGAAGATTCTTTATAATTTCTTCCTTGTTCTCTCCACTGAGAACACCAGTAACAGTGCTGCCAGTATTTGTAACTGCTTTGTATTTGTAGGTCTGCATAAAGCCACCTTCCTATTCTAAAAACATGCTATGCTAAATTACTGTACTGATTTAACATTGTTTATCATTATATCTCGAAGGGATAAGATCCTTCGATTCCTCAGGATGACAGTGCTGCACACTGAACTTGACAACGCTTATTAATAAAAGCTGCTTCCTATGGTTTTTTCCATGTATTCTCTATCCACGCTATAATCCAGTGCCATTTCCTGTGTTACGATGCCGTTTTTATATAACTCAATCAATGAACTATCCATTGTTTTCATGCCAAATTTGGTGCCCGTCTGTATGACGGATTGTATCTGATGGGTCTTATTTTCCCTGATCAGATTCCTGATGGCCGGTGTTGCTGTCATCACCTCAAAGGCGGCTACTCTTCCCACCCCATCAGCTGTTGGTAAAAGCTGCTGGGATATTACGCCCTCCAGCTCCGAAGCCAGCTGAACTCTGATCTGCTGCTGCTGGTGAGGAGGAAATACGTCGATTACTCTATCTATGGTCTTAGCGGCGCCTACTGTGTGCAGGGTGGACAGTACCAAGTGACCTGTTTCTGCTGCAGTTACAGCGATGGCTATGGTCTCCAAGTCTCTCATTTCACCTACCAGTATGACATCAGGATCCTGCCTCAAGGCGGCTCTTAGCGCATTGGCGAAATCAAAGGAATCATGACCCATCTCTCTTTGATTGACCATACTGAGATTATGCCGATGCAAATATTCTATTGGATCCTCCAAGGTCAATATATGACAGCTGCGCTGCATGTTAATATAATCAATAACAGAAGCAAGGGTTGTAGATTTACCACTTCCTGTGGGGCCGGTAACAAGTATAAGCCCTCTCTGCTTCATGGCTAAATCCTTTAATATCATAGGAAGCTTAAGCTCCTCCATGCTGGGTATTCTTACTGCAAGTGCTCTGATTGCCAAGCCATAACTTCCCCGCTGCCTGTAAGCATTGATTCTAAATCTCCCCAAGCCCGTTCTAGAAATTGAGAAATCAAGCTCGCCCTTTTTGTCCAATCGATGCCACTGCTTTTCTGTGAGAAGCTGCCTGACCATTACGATGGTATCTTCAGGTAATAATTTTTTCTCTCCAATTCTAGTAAGTTTGCCATAAATCCTCATAATAGGCGGTACCCCTACGGATATGTGAAGATCAGAAGCATTCTTTTCATTTGTAAGTGTGAGTAATTCGATAATATCCATCTGTAAACTCCTTAGTTGATTATTCCAAGTTATAAGAGATTTTAATCATCTCTTCCACTGTTGTTATGCCTTCCAACACTAACTTTCTACAATTTGCCTTCAGGGAGTCCGTACCTGTTTTGTAAGCCAGGTCTCTGATATCGTCCACGCTTTTTCTATTATTGATCATGGCTCTTATTTCTTTGGTGATGGGCATGACTTCATGTACGGCGATTCTTCCCTTGTAGCCTGTTTTATTGCATAACTCGCAACCTTTGCCGTGATATACAATATCATGAGGCTGTTTGCCAAAAAACTCTGCTTCTCTATCATCCAGCTCGTAAGGCTCCCTGCAATTGTTGCAAATTCTGCGAACCAAACGTTGGGATATGACACCTACCAGGGAGCTGGAAACCAAATATGGCTCAACGCCCATGTCGATCAGACGGGTCAGGGTAGAAGGTGCATCGTTGGTGTGAACTGTGCTTAGCACCAAATGCCCTGTAATAGCAGCTCTGACAGCTATTTCAGCTGTTTCGCCGTCACGAATCTCACCAATCATGATGATGTCAGGGTCCTGTCTCAGTATTGACCTTAAGCCATTGGCGAAGGTCAAGCCTGCCTTGGGGTTTACCTGCACTTGATTGATGCCGTTGAGCTTATACTCTACGGGATCCTCCACTGTGATGATGTTTATGTTATCCTTGTTCAGCTCCTTCAGGGTGGCATACAAGGTGGTGCTTTTTCCGCTTCCCGTCGGTCCTGTAACAAGTATGATTCCATTGGGATTCATAATGATCTTATCGTAGGCTTCCATGTTTTTGGGGGTCATACCAAGATTACTTTTGTTGGTCAGAAAGTTGCTGCGATCCAGCAGTCTGATAACGATTTTTTCCCCATATACCGTAGGCAGACTGGATATTCTCATATCTATTTCCCTGCCGTCGATATCTGTTTCAATACGTCCGTCCTGAGGTACCCTTTTTTCTGCAATGTCCATCTTACCCATGATTTTGATTCTGGTTACCAAGGCTGAATGAGCTGCTTTTGAGGGTGAAACGATTTCCTGAAGCTCACCGTCTATTCTATAGCGTACCCTAAGAATGCTTTCAAAGGGCTCAATATGAATATCGCTGGCTCTCATTTTGACAGCTTGGCTGATGATGCTGTTCACCAGCTTTACCACCGGCGCACTGTTTATATTGTTTAATTCCTCAGGATCAATTTCATCCAAGGTATCGGCAAAGAATTCATTTTTAAATTCCTCTATGACCTTTTCCGCTCTTTGCTTTCCATAATGCAAATCTATTGCCGCCAATATATCCTTCGGTTTGGCAATCACAGGTAGTACACTAAAGCCAGTTGCGATAGCAATGTCGTCTAATGCAATAATATTCAAAGGATCTGCCATAGCAACTGTTATGCTGTCCTTTTGTATTCCTACAGGCAGTACGATGTATTTTCTTGCCAGGTTTTCATTCAGTACCTTTGGAATCTCTGGGTCAACATAAAACTTGTTTAAGTCCATGCTGGGTATTCCCAGCTGGTATTCCAGCAATTGTACGATTTCTTCATCACTGACATAGCCTGCCTCAACCACCAGCTCACCCAGTTTTTTATTTTTATTGGTCTGGTTCTGCAAAACAGCTTCAAGCTGCTCTGTATTGATCAGACCTGCTTGTACCAATATATTCCCAAGCTTCATATTTCTAGCTTCCATGCGACCACCTATAACTGTTTATTTATTCCATTTCCTTAAAACAATATTAATTATAGCAAGGTATTTACATAATAGCCATGACTACTTTTGTAATATTCTGACAATTATGCGCATATGCGACAAGAAATTTCCGACTTTAAATTTGCTTTAACGCCTCTATATTCCTTGCTTTTAAGAAATAAAAGAAAAGCTTGTATAAAAAAGGATTCCTGTGGTGAAGTGTGCCAGTCCACGCAGGAATCCTTTTATGTAAACTCATTTATTCCATATTCTAATTACTGATCTAAAAGTGTTTGTCTTCCGGTATGATCTATATAGTAGTTTTCCTTATAAATAAGCTCTGAAATCGGCACAATCTCATAGCCCTGCTTCTGCAGCTCATCCAGAATCAAGGGCAGTGCCTCCGGGGTGTAAGTGGCATTGTTGTGAAAAAGCACGATGGATCCATTTCTTACTTTTTTCAACACGCGATCGACAATAGACTGGGTACCATAATCTTTGTAGTCCAAGGAGTCCACGTCCCATTGTATCACCTGATAACCTAATTCATGTGCTGTTTCAATCAACGTATTGTTATAGTCTCCAAAGGGTGGTCTCAGCAGGGTGGTAGGTTTGCCTGTGATCGCCTCGACTTTTTCTGAGGTTGAATTAAGCTCCTTGATGATTTGTTCCTTAGACAAGGTTGACATTTTAGGATGCCTTGCCGAGTGATTGGCTACCTCATGACCCTCATCACTGATTTTCTTTACCATATCGGGAAAATTATCTACCCAGAAGCCCACCAGGAAAAATGTGGTTTTGACATTATGTTCCTTTAGGATCTTCAGCAATTCTTCTGTCTTATCAGCCCCCCAGGCTGCATCAAAGGATATGGCAATCTTTTTCTCAGGTACCTCGACACAGTAAATAGGCAGCTTTTTATTGTTGTTCATAAACACGCTTAAGGTGCCATTTTGTATTCCTGCTGTATATAATACAGATACCCCTATGACCAATACAATCATAAGCATTCTAGTCATCAGTCTGCGATTTAATAAATATACCCTCACAATGCACCTCCAAAATCTATCTTTGTATAAATTTATTCAAATATAGCAATTATAGACCTTGTACGCCATTTATCTACTGGATGGTATAAATTTCTTATGGTATTCCATATAATTGTTGTAATACCAATCTCAATTTGTAATAATGATATTGTGATAAAAATTATGCTTAATGAAAGGATGATTTGTTTGGAAAGAGTAGTTGAAAGGTTTTTAAAGTATGTAAAATATGATACCCAATCCAGCATGGATACAAAGACTACCCCAAGTACGCCGGGTCAAAAAGTATTGGGGGAAGAATTGGCAAAAGAACTTGAGCAAATAGGCATGAAAGACGTTTCAATGGATGAAAACGGCTATATCATGGCTACACTTCCTTCAAATATGGATATTGAAGTTCCAACCCTAGGTTTGATTGCACATATGGATACAGCCCTTGATGCTTCCGGCAAGGATGTAAATCCTCAAATTGTCAGCAGTTATGATGGCGGAGATATCGTTCTGAAAAACGGTCTGGTATTGTCCCCTGCTGAATATCCTGTGCTGAAAAACTACAAGGGTCAAGATATCATTACAACAGACGGTACTACACTATTGGGTGCAGATAACAAAGCCGGCATTGCAGAAATCATCACAGCTGTTGAATATTTGATCAACAACCCTGAAGTGAAGCATGGCACGATCAAAGTAGCTTTTACCCCTGATGAGGAAATCGGCGAAGGCGCAGATCACTTTGATGTAAAGAAATTCAATGCAGACTTTGCATATACCATGGACGGCGGAGAAATAGGCGAAATAGAAATGGAAAACTTCAATGCAGCCCATGCCAAAATCAATATTAATGGCAAAAGTATACATACAGGCACAGCTAAAAACAAGCTGATAAACTCTATCACAGTGGCTTCTGAGCTTATGGCAATGCTGCCTGCAGGTGAAAAGCCGGAATATACCGAGCAGTATGAAGGCTTCTTCCATGTGAATGATATCCGTGGCAAAATTGAGCATACCTACATGTATATGATTATTAGAGATCATGACAAAGCGAAATTAATTGATAAGAAAAGACTTCTGGAGAATATCGTAAGCTTCTTGAATTCCAAATATGGCGAAGGCACTGTTGTAATGGACCTTGAGGATCAATACTACAATATGAGAGAGCATATTGAGCCTGTGATGTACATTGTTGATATGGCAATGAAGGCTATGGAAGAGGTAGGGGTTACGCCAAAGCAAAGGGCGATCAGAGGCGGCACCGACGGGGCAAGATTGACTTATATGGGCCTGCCTACGCCAAATATTTTTACCGGCGGCCACAACTTCCACGGAAAGCTGGAGTATATTCCAATCCCCTCCATGCTCAAAGCAGTTGAGGTCATATTGAAGATCGTAGAGCTGAACAATAGCAATAAGAAATAATGAAATAAGAGCTGTAGATTACTCTACAGCTCTTATTTCATACTACCTAAGGTATTGATAAATTTCATTAACTCTTCCTTGCTTTTGGGTAATATGCTGCAATTCGCTTTATTTCTATGATTTATACCGTTATATACCTCTACGATCCATGGCAGCTTGATACATGCAGCTGCCATCAATTCAACATTTGTGAAAACCTCTTCCGGTTTCCCATGTCCCATTACCTTACTCTTATTCATAACATATATGTAATCAGCCCATGTGTATGCCATATCTATGTCATGGGTGGAGATCACGATAGTCCTTCCGGTCTTATTAAGCTTATTTAATATCTCTAAAACTACATCGGCATTTTGTGGATCAAGCCCTGAAGTAGGCTCGTCTAAAATGATTACAGAGGGCTCCATAGCCAGTATACTTGCAATAGCTACCCTTTTCTTCTGCCCATAGCTTAGAAAATGAGTGGGTTTATGCTTTAATTCAGCTATGGCGGTCGCTTCCATTGCGGCTTCTACTTTCTTCATCACCTGTTCTCTTTCCAGCTTCATGTTCATAGGTCCAAAGGATATCTCCTGCAATACGCTGGATGAAAAAAGCTGACTGTCCGGCTCTTGAAACACAATTCCAACTTCTTTTCTCAGTTTCATAAGCTCATTATTTGTATAGTCAATTTTTTTGCCGTTAAAATATAGCTCTCCACCTTGAGGCTTATTTATTCCATTAAAATGAAGAAAAAGTGTTGACTTTCCTGCACCATTTGCTCCAATAACTGCAACCTTTTTTCCTCTTTCTATATTCATATGAACACTATCTAAAGCCTTTGTACCATCTTGATAAGTGTAGGATACATCCTTTGCTTCAATGATATATTTTGACATGTCTAACTACCTCCTAGTATCCATGAGAGCAATAACAGCAATGCCTCAACTATTATGATGAAGATGATATTCCTTAAATCAAGCTTGTATTTGAATGAGATAACGCATAACTCACCGGTGTAACCCCTAGATATTAAAGATACATAAAGTGCCTGAGAATTATTGTATGCCTTTATAAAAACCATACTTGCCAGCTTTCCTAGGGATTTAAAGCTTGCACCTATGCTTGAATATCCTAATCTGGCACTTTGAGCGTAATAGATCGTCATGGATGCATCGATTAGAACAAAAATGAATCTATAAAGAAGGTACATGATTTCAATTAGGATGTGAGGAACTCTAATTTTTTTTAACAACTCAAAGATATCATTCACAGGAGTCGTTAGAGCCATAAAATAAAGGCAGGATACTGCTGCCATACTCCTTAAGATGATTGTCAAGGTGCTGGCAAGTCCTTGTTTTGTGATACCAAGATACGTATTTAGAAGCTTAATATCAAATAGAAAACCAGTATATGTATGGGACACCTCCATCAAAACCGGAATAATGCCAAGAATGATGAAAAAAACTGGCAGCAACAGCAAGTTAAAGTAAATTCTTTTGGGAATTCCGGCAATAAATAAGGTTGCAAGCGTCATCCCAACAAAAATAATCGAGTGTATCGCATAAGTTTTGGAAGCTACTGCCAAGAATAAGGTTATCATTGAAAATAACACTTTTTCCACCGGATGCACCTTGTTTACTTTATTCGCATAAGCATATTGATCCATGATGAACACGTTTCTAAACCTCTACTTTTTTCCTATTTTGCTTTTTTATAACCTATATAATAACCTATAAAGCCTGCCCCTAAGGCTGCTTGGAGTGCAAATAACAGACTTTCGATTTCACCACTTGGCGGCTCAAATAAAGACTTGAACCAAGGTTGATATTCTGGGCTTATCTCAATAATAAGATTTTCAGCTTTTGTATCTGCCCCCGTAAATTCAGCTTCCTTTGCAACATATAGGGATACAACACTAATCATTACTACAGCTATTAGGAGTATCATATTTGTTCTTATTATTTGCTTTTTTGACATCTACAGCCCCTCCTCAGGTAGCACGGATAACTCCTTTAGCTCATTGTTGCTGTATACTGTCAATAAATTAAATATTATTACAGTAAGTATACCCTCACTAATAGCAAGCGGAATTTGTGTCAGCGCAAATATTGATAGAAACTTAATAAGGGAAGTAGTAAATCCGCCTACTTCTGACGGGAATGCCAAAGCAAGCTGCATTGAAGTAGTTACATAGGTCAATAAATCTCCGAAGAAAGCTGCAAAGAAAACAGCTACTGAGTTATTCATTTTAAGTGCCTTGCATAGTTTAAAGGCTCCATAAGCAGCTAAAGAACCTGCTATTGCCATCGAAAAAATATTTGCACCAAGGGTTGTCAAGCCTCCATGAGCCATAAGCAGTGCTTGAAACAGCAATACGATGCTTCCTACAACACTCATCACGCCAGGTCCGAATAGAATAGTGCCAAGTCCTATACCCGTTGGATGTGAGCTGCTTCCTGTGATAGAAGGCAGTTTAAGCGCAGATAATACAAAGGAAAAAGCTCCTCCAACCCCTAATAGCATTTTGTGTTGAGGGTTTTCTTTTGTTATACCGTTGATTGAGTGCATACCCCAAATGAAAAATGGAATACAGCATAATGCCCAAAATATGCACCAGCCCAAAGGCAGGAAGCCTTCCATGATATGCATTGCACTCCCTTGAACAGGGGTAAATATTATATTTACTATTAGAAGTATTGCTAATATGTATTTTTTAGTTTTCATCCTATATCTCCTTGCAGGTAAATAACCTCACTTACTGAACGACCTTCTGAGCAATGAAATAACTGCATTTGTTCGTTACATCCTCTAATATGTCACCTTCTATTCTGAACACCTTCTTCAGAAACTCCTTCGTAAGAATGCTGCCGCTTTCTTTGCAGCAATGTACTTGCCCTTTGTTCAATGCATATATCTTGTGAGAGTATCTTACGGCTTGATTCAAATCATGCAGGACCATAACAAAGGTTAATCCAAGGGTTTGATTCAGCTCCTTAATCAACTCCAGTGTCTCCAACTGATAGGAAATATCCAGAAAAGTAGTTGGCTCATCCAGCAGCAGGATTTCCGGTTTTTGTGCAAGTGCCATGGCAATCCATGCACGCTGTCGCTCTCCCCCTGATAAGGTTTCCACGAAACGAAGACGTAGCGCTCCTAGACCAGTTTTTTCTAGTGCCCAATCAATAATCTCATAATCCTGCTTCTGAAGCCGATGCCCAAAGCCTAAGTGCGGATATCTGCCATAGCCGACCAAGGCTTCAACAGTGATATCTCCAGGTACCCTTTTCACCTGCGGCAGAATCGCTAATTTCTGTGCTATTGCCTTGGTATTCATATGTTTCATGCTATTACCCTCCAGCAATATCTGCCCTTTATCAGGCTTTAACGTTCTGGAGAGTGCTTTTAAAATGGTTGATTTTCCAGAGCCATTGGGTCCGATGATCGTGACAATCTCACCTTTTTTAACATCTATATTGATATTCTTAACGACTTCTTTCTTGTCATAGCTTATAAAAACATTCTTTGCCTGTAATATCATTGTGCCACTCTCCCTCTTTCTCTTAGTAAATATAAGAAGAATGGTCCACCCAGTAAAGCCATAATAATTCCTACCGGAATCTCTATAGGATCTAAAATCAACCGTGCGATTGTATCACAAAACATGACAACGGATGCTCCTAATATTGCAGTGGCCGGAAACAGATAGCGATAGTCCGAGCCTATAATCAATCTTGCTGTATGCGGAACAATAAGTCCTACAAAACCTAAAAGTCCTACTACACTCACAGCACTGCCTGCCAAAAGAGCCGCAATCGCTATAAAAAGCATTCTCGTTTTTTCTACATGCAGTCCAATACCTGTTGCAACTTCATCGCCAAGCATCAGTATATTTAATTTGTTGGGGAAAAAAAATGCAATGAGAATTCCTAACAATGCATAAGGCCAAAGCATATGAAAGTGAGGCCAGGTTCTAGCAGATAGTCCACCAATTAAAAAGTCCACTACACCAATCAGCCTATCCGGAAAAAATGTCATTAACGCATTTATCCCGGCACCCAAAAATGAAGACACGGCAACTCCAGCAAGTATCATACGCATGGGTTGGATGCCGTTTTTCCATGCAAGGGCATATATCAACAGCGTTGCCAGCAATGCTCCGACAAAAGCTCCTGCCGGTACTAAATAAAAGTACTGAGGAAAAATAATCATGATGACAAATGCCATTAAACCCGCGCCGGAGGATACTCCGATAATATTAGGTGCCGCCAATGGATTTCTCATTACCCCTTGTAATATGACACCGGATAAAGAAAGACAAATTCCTACCAAGCCTGCAACCAATGTTCTGGGCAGTCTGACATTCCAGATCACCTGATGATTTACTGTATCTCGTTCAAGAAACAGCGCCTTGATTACTTCCATTGGTGTTAAGCTTAAGGACCCTTTTCCTACACTTAGTAAAAAGCTTATGATGCATAAAATCCCTAAGCAAGCCAGCAAAGCTACCTTGCGCCCATGAACATCTCCACGCTTCCATATTGTCAATTTAGATTTACTGCTTACATAAGCTTCTTTTATTTCCATTGCACTCATCCTTTTTACTTGTTATTTAAAAATGTCAGGATACAGCATTTTAGCAAGTGTCTCGTATGCTTCAGCGTATCTCTCATTTGGTTTAAATAAGAATAAATCCTTTGGCAGGAAAATATATTTCCCTTCTTTAACAGCTTTCAGATAACCCCATGCTGGGTTTCCTTCAATATCCTTTTTGATCCTCGAAGTCGTTTCCTCCACATCTCCCATTGTCTGAACAAATATGAAATCAGGATCTTTCTCAATGACCTTTTCCATGCTGAAGACTTCCATATCCTCTTCCTTCAAGCTTTCATCATATGCTATATTTACCGTACCCAATTCCTGCAGCATTTCGCCTACAGTTGTGTTTGGAAGCTTCACACTAACAGACTTAGATGAACCCTGCAGTAAAAGTATCGAAGGCTTTCTATCTTGCGGTATTTTTTCTATGATTGAATCTATCTTTTTCTTTGTATCCAATGCATTACGCTGATACAAATCTTCCCTGCCGGTCAGTTCTGTAAAAATCTTAAGCATATTTATATAATCCTTAAAATTGTTGTATTCTAAGGCCAAATATGAAATATCACTTTTTTCAAGCATTGGAATCAGTGCAGCTTGAGCATTCACAGTGGAGTTTATCAGTATCAAATCAGGCTGCAAAGAGAGTATTTTTTCCATATTTGGACTAGTATATGAACCCACGGTGTCTATATTCTTAGCCTCTTCGGGAACATTTTCCCTGCTGTCGACCCTTCCTACTGCCTTTCCTCCGGCTAAATACCATAAATCTAAGTAGGAAGTGTACAAGCTTACAACTCTCTGCGGATTTTTCTTCAGAGATACTGTTTTTCCAAGGCCATCAACAAAAGTTATGGTATCAGCTTTAGTTTCAACATTTACTTCTTCAACCGGGGTACTGCACCCTGAGAACATTCCTGTAGCTACTGATATCATCAATATGATTGCAAGTATTTTTTTCATCTTTATTCCTCCAATATCTTTATCTGTTTCTATATAATTAAATTGCCAATCTATAATAGCACCCTCAATAGCTCCTCTATACTTTCCATGCCTGCTTCCGAGGCTTGTCTGCCTATCACTACAGGCGTGATTCCCAGCCTTTTGCAGGCTTGAATTTTCTCCAGAGTGCCGCCTTCCTTGCCGCTGTCCTTCATCATAACGTAATCAGCTTTGAATTCCTTAAACATAGAGTAATTCATCGCTTCTGATACCGGGCCTAAAATTGCTACAATATCCTCCATCTTAACTTTGCTGTCTACACATTCTTGTATACTGAAAATAGATGGCAGCACTCTGTAAACAAAACGGTTTTTTCCTTTTACCTTCTCAAAATCCTTTATATTCTTAATACCCGTAGTAAAAAACACACAGCCTTCCATGCCTTTAACAAGCTCCACACAAGCATCGATAGATTCCACGTAAATGCAATCATTCACACCTGAAGCTTTCCTATTATATCTCACATATTTTATGTCCGTTGCATCGCAAGCTGCCTTTGCATTCTTTGTAACCTCCAAAGCATAGGGGTGTGACATATCCACTACGGTGTCTATACCATGCACTTTTATAAATTGCAGCATAGCTTGCTGATTCATTCTACCAATAATGACATTTTCACCCGTAAGCATTTCTGCACCGCTGTAAGTTGCAACAGATATTATATATTCTCTTTTGCCTGTCAGGCTCCTAATCAAGCTTTTTGTTTCACTGGTGCCTCCAATAATCCAGATCAAAGAGAATACCCCCTCGGAGTTATAACCTTTCCATCCTTTATATAGGTATTGCTATTCCCAATCAGCACGACTGTCATCATATCTATGAAATCAAAATCTATCGTCCCCAAAGTAACGATTCGTTTATGATTTCCTGCTCTCCCAGCATTTTTTACTAGCGCTACAGGTGTCGTAGGCGGCATATATTTTTTTATTATTTCAATAGCCTTGTAAATGTGCTCTGCTCTGCCTTTACTTTTTGGATTATAAAGCGCTATTACAAAGTCACCACTTGCGGCCATATGCAGTCTTTTTTCAATCACCCTCCATGGGGTTAGCAGGTCACTAAGACTTATGGTGCAGAAATCATGCATGATGGGTGCACCAACCTCTGCCGCAGCACAAAAAGAGGATGTCACGCCAGGAATGATCTCAACTTCTATATCTTGCGCCAACTCCAGCACAGGTCCTGCCATACCATAAAGTCCGGCATCTCCTGTGCTAATAATGCAAGTATCGAAGCCTTTGCCCGCTTCCTCCACAGCCATTTTGCATCTTTCAATTTCTCCCATCATACCTGTTTTAATGACTCTTTTGCCTTCTATAAAATCCTTGATAAGTTCAATATAAAAGGTATACCCAACGATAACCTCACATTTCTTGATTTTTTCCAAGGCCTTCAAGGTCATGTGCTCCTTGCCTCCCGGTCCTATCCCTACGACATACAACTTTCCCATGTTATCTCTCCTTAGCTACTGCAATTGTTATTCCATTCATCACTGCCTTTGACACTATAATGTCTCCTCCGGCAAGATGCGCACAAGGCTCGCAAACTGACGTAACCCCTATATTTGACTTCACAAAGTCGCTTGCTGCAAATTTCTCTTGCACCTTGCTTATTTCTTCTCTCGTAAATATTGTCATTGTACATCCCAAACTTTTGCAAGCCTCTATGATTCCTTCTTCATCACTTTTTACATCAACGGAGGCTATTGTCTTAATGCTGTTTAAACTTATATTATTCAGCGCAAATATCTCTTCTATTGCCTTTAAAATCTCGTCTCTGTGTTTTCCTCTCCTGCAGCCTATCCCTATATTTATATTCTTAGGCCGTAATACGCAAAAAGGCTTGTCGTTTGTCAGATTTAGCTCCGAGCTCACATAAAGAACTCCATCATAGTCATGATCAGAAAGCA
>JAQSYD010000031.1 GCA_029256325.1 Clostridia bacterium | reverse complement strand
TTCGCTTAAGGATGCTGTAAAAAGTTTTTCCTTATTCATCATAACCTCCCAGAGTTTAATAAAATAAATAATAATATCAATATTTATAATAACATATCTAATATATAATTAAAAAGCAATATGTGTATATCTCTACAAAATGTAATTTGAAGTTAATAGCAATAAAGAGCTCCTATACAAATTGCATAGGAGCTCTTTATTATAAAATATTAGTTTTCCTTCAAGATGTCTATATACTCTTGCAGCATTTGAGCTGCCTCTAAAGTTATGCCTTTACCCCGCTGTGCAGTCAAGTGATTCTCTAAAGCCTTTAAATTCTCTGTTGCAACGATAGCCATCAAGCTGTTAAATAACCCCTTGTTGTTAAAATGATCCTGCTCGTATAATTCTGTGAGCAGATCTTCTAATGTTTCAACAGCGTTCTTTGATTTTACGATTTCAGCCGTATTCCTGACTCTTATCCGGTGTCCTTCGGGGTCTTCAGATGCAAGTCCTATGGCACTGACTGTATCCCCTATTTTAATTGTGGGATCCCATTTACCCAGCATATCCTGGATACCAGTTCCATCTCCAATATATCCATTTACATATACTCTCGCCTCACCGGAACCATCATCCAAATATAATGAATTATCCGTCATTCTAGTTAGAATACCCTGCACCTTAACAAGCCAGCCTTCATTTTCCTCAAGCATGCTATCACCAGTACTCATTGGCATTGGCTCTATGACTGCCAATTCATCTTGAATGACAACAACATCAATTGTTTCATTAGATATAGATATTTCTGTATCTCCATCATATTGATCCACTATTCCTGTTATTCTAACCTTAGTCCCTAATGGAAGAGGAGTAGTTGATACACCGAATACAGTAATTCCGCCTGTTTCATCCTGTACATAGATTACTTCGAAGAAAGCATTCTTAGGAGTCACTGCTTCTGATTGAGCAGTTACTCTTCCTTCTATAGTAAATCTTTTTCGTAAAAGATCAGGAATGCCGTTATTGTCTGCATCTGCTCTTACTTCAGCTATGGTCTTTAATTCAGACGGCTTAGGCTGCATCATCCAGTCTAATATATTGCTTGTAATTTGCTTATTGGAATATGCATTGTCTGAGGAGGCTGTTTCAAAATCCGAGAAGAAGATCGTTCCTGCAACGATAATCTTAGCTCCGCTTGGCAACAGCTCTGCACCTATAAGATTTACATCTCCCTTTGTTACAGGCACATTATCTCCACGGTAATCTGAATCCAGTGTTTCTGTTGTTTCATGCCCCTTTACCAGCCAGTCTACTGCTTCTTCACTTCCGCCATCCTTAAGTATTACTGAACATCCGCTAAAGAAGCTGTAGGTTGTTCCCGCTGGAATATTATCTGTGAGATTATATTTTGTTGAAACATATCTATCAAAGTATAATCTAAATATCTGCCCGCCATTTAATGTTTTATCAATAACCTCATCATCATTCACACGCAGGTTTGTTCCAATTGCTTCTAATATCTTATTAAGTTGGGCTCCATTGCTATATTCTCCAACCCCATCCTTGTAGTCCGCCTTTGATGATATAATTAGAGAGCCGCCATTATCAGCAAATTCCTTAATAGCAGCTACTTCTGCATCTGTAAATATTGATTTTGGCAAGCTACTGCCTGCGTCTACACTTTGAGGGTCTGTAATAATGAGAAGCTGTGCGCCTTCAAGGTCTTCAGCTGTCAGCTCATCGTTATTTTCCACCAGCATGTATTTTCTTTCCTTGAACATTTCCCTTAATGTCAAGTCTTTGCCAGAATAGTCACCACTGATATATGCATTTTCGTGACCTCTATCCAATACAATCTTGACAACATCTTCAGGATTGGCAACTGTTATAGAAGTGCTTCCTGTATATACCTTTACTGCCCCATTCACTGTAATTGTTGCTTTTGCATATAAATTGTATTTACCAACCTCATTGGCAGTCCACTTTATTGTTGCGGTTTCTGCTAATCCAGATATAATCGATCCTATTGCCGCCTCACCAATCTTATTCCCTGCTTCCATGGAATTCTTATAAAACTCAATAGTTATATTTCCTATTGTGCTTGCACTGTTGGAATTCTTATAAAACTCAATAGTTATATTTCCTATTGTGCTTGCACTGTTATTATAAACAGTTGCAGTAATATCAACCGGCAGGTTAACAATTTGAGGATCTTGAGATACCGCTACCTTAGATACGCCTACTGCAGTTATTTCTTCTGTCCAAACCGGTGCAGTAACTGCAATATCCTCATCTGCCTGATCCACTCTGACATAATAATAGTTATATTGTGGATCCAGCTGCAGCTCCCAATGTGCCACATTGCTGTCAAAGCTCTTAGAAGCAACCTCTACTCCGCCATTTGCAATAATTGAGACCTTACCTATTTTGTCAGTATCATCGGGATCACTGATATCAATTAAAATGTTTAAAGCATCCGGTGCATCCAGTGTTGAGCCCATTAAGTTTCCATTCACCTTATACGTGATTTCTAGGTTCTTATCCTCAGTGGAATATACTCTCAAGTCACGTATGGCATCAAATATACCGTCTCTCGTTAATTCATCTGCTATCACTACTGTTCTGGCATCGTTTGCTGTTATCCACCCGCCTTTATGGTTATCCTGATTATTAGAAGGTGCAACATGCCACCCCTTATCAAGGGCTCGTGTATAATATTCATAGCTTGGGAAATATCCCGCCTCCCTTATAGGTCCTTCCCCATTGCCAACTTCTATGAGATTAACTACCTCATCTGCTGCTTTGCTGTAGAATCCAAAATCCGCAAAATCTCCAAAGTCGGTTCCAGGGTGATTCAACTGGCTTATTGATTCTGTATTCGCTGCCAGCTTGCTGTAATAAGCTTTTAAATCCATAGCACTATTACTTCTGGACACAAACCAGGGGGTATTAAAGGTATTGATATGTCCCCAGCTGCCTGTACTACCGCTCCATGTCATCTCATAGCCGGCGATTGCAACAAATTCGTCATCAGCATTGTAGCTGTCGGCAATTCGATGCAGCTCCTTCCACTCACTGCTTGTGGATTCACTGACATTAGCAATTGTTTCATTATTAATATCCTTTTCATTGTCAAACCAGTTTGAGTGATCCGTAACGGCAAAGAAATCAGCATTTCCTTGATCTCTTGCCCATTTATACGCCTCATCCAGGGTGCCTTCTCCATCGGAAATGTTCGTATGACTATGCAGCTGACCAAAGTATAGGTTATAGACCTTTTCTCCTACATAGAAGCTCCAGCTTGCATCTGCCTGATTAGGTATCATTGCTTTATCCCAAACAATAAGTCTTACATGATGCTCGCCTAAAGCAAGATCATTCGCTGAAGTATATGTTATACCGTGTTCATCGATTGTACATTGATCTGTTACATCAACATCATTCAAGTATAGCTTTACTGACGCAGTGTCAATTCCTGATAGGTCGCTATAACTAGCACTGATCCTTGGTCGCAGAATGCTTCCTGTAGCTTCTCCATTTGAAGGTGTCATGCTTGTAATTTCAGGTGCAGATATATCTTCTGCTGATATAGCTATAGGATAAGGTGTGCTGATATCTATCGGTGCAGTTATAGTGTTGCTGCCATCCGTTGCTTCAATATAATACTCAATACCAGCTGTCGACAGCTCTGTTTTAGGTATCGTATAAGCGTATTCGCCATTGTTTAAAATCATAGCATTGTATTTATATGTAGTCTCTCCCACATTCCTATATGCAAGCTTTACTGCGCTTACCTGTCTATCATCTGTTACCACTGCTTTTATAGTCAAGTTGACTCCAGTATTTCCTTCGGTTACAGGGGTATGTGTAATTACAGGAGAACCCGTATCAGGAATCTCTACCTTCGTAACATCCTCTGCTGATCTCACATAGAGCTGATAAGTCCTATAGATTGATAATATTGCTACTACATCTACTGTATCTCCTTGGTTTATATCAGTTAATGCTGGCACCTTATATATCACTGTGCTATTGCCTGACTCGTCTGTAAGCGTTGTATTAGTTGCTGTATTGATAGCTCCTATAGTTACATTGCTTATCTTTATTAATTCTCCCTGATATTCATTACTTAACTGAGCAATCGTTATTGCCTGCGGCTCAGGCAATGGATTTCCTGATGATATTTTTACTATAGTGTAATCCGTTAATTCGTATAAGCCATTAAAAACAGTTACTTTTCCTGTTACTCTTACCATATCACCTTCTAAAATATTATCACCTGTAGTTTTTCTAAATAAATTGATTCCAGCCGTATCATCCTGTATGAATACACTGCTTCCTGCTGAAGTTACTATTCCTGTTACAGTTGCTTCTGTTCCAGGTGTCAGAGCCTTTGCTTCAGCTATTGTCATTTCTTCATTTGTCGATATTAGCGTATAGTTAAAGGTTGAGATATCACCTGTCTCTCCGTCCTTTTCTGCATATGCTTTAATCGATAGCGGAAGTGTATCTAATGTAATCTGCTCAGCAGGATCATATTCTATATAAACTACATCATCTGTAGCGAACCTTATGGTGGCACCTTCAGTAGCGCATTCCAGTGCAACCTTAGTACCAATGGCTACAGCTCCGCTTGGTGGTGTTGCAGTGACTGCTGCCACCGGTCCTTGTTCTACCGGACCAGTCATCGTATGGCTGCCAAGATATATAAAGGTGTCTGCAGGGTAGGATATCCACTCAGCAGAAGGATTGAAAGCATCCGTCGCATTGGAATCGCCAGATATTACAGTAGGCTTGCGTACAAGTGTATGCTCAGCTGCAGCATAATCACCAGTACCATGCTTTAGAACTAACGCATCATCGCCGTTATAATAAGTTACAGCCGACGTTACATCAGAAATGTCTTTAATAGCATTCACTGCAGAACTATTTGCAATAACATATACAGCTCCTGCCTCTAAGGTTCCTGAAAGCGCTAGACTATTGCCAACTGCGGTTGCACCATTTGAATACAGTTCAACCGTGTATTGGGAAAGATCCACAGCTCCTGCTGTTCCGTTATAAATCTCTAAAGCCTTGTTGCTGCTGCTGCCTTCAATATATTCCGAAAAAAATAAATCAGCGGCAAAAATTGTCTCTGCCAGTACACCGGTTGGTGTTAAAAAACCAAGCAAGCTTGTCATGATCAAAATAAATGCAAGCATCAAACTTAGTTTCTTTGATAATTTCTTGAACAAAAAAATTCCCCCTTTATTTTTTATCCAGATTTAAATAAACGCCATTCCCTCCTTCTATGATTTCTCAGAATTTGTCCAATGTAATTATAACAAACAGAGCCGCAAAACCTTGTCAAATCATGGTTTTTGCAGCTTAATCCATAAGACAATATACATAAGGAAACCCTTTTGTTTTACATTTAAAACCATATTGAATAATAATCATTTATCAAAATATCTGTATTGTCGATATAAAACAAAGCAAAACAAAAGCACTGTACTTGAAACAATTCAAAATACAGTGCTTTTATAGATGAAAATGCATATTATTTAAAACTATTATTAAAACTCACTTCTTCACGATTGGAATTTGTATTTCTGAGACATATTCATTTTCCGAATCAGAAAAATCATAATCCACGATATTCTTTTCTATTGAATCTCCTGTAATCTCATACCCGTTTTCTTCTATCCATTGAATCAGTACCTTGTAATGTTTCTCCATATCTCTATATGGACCTAAGAAAACAATACAGGCATATTCATGTTCAGGTATCAGCGTTAATTTATTGCATAGCTCCTCATCAAAGGACACAATTTCAATAAAATATCTGAATTTATTGAAGACTCCTTGCTTGATGTTAGATTTAGATAAGGATGTGTAAACCTGCCCTTCCACTAACCATGAACTGGTCTTCAGATATTTCTCATTCGCTTTGAAGGCTTGTTTGATGTCATAATCACTCTCAATTTCATTCATATCTAAAAAGACACCGATTCTTTCAGGTATTGTCTTTACCTTTACCTGATCCAACTCGTATTTTATACTTTCCAAAAGCTCCAGCTTTGTTTTAATTTTATATTTTAAATTAAGCAGCCTGTTCATTTTCGCATCAATTTCTTCTTCTTTTTTCTTAAGCAGGTTTACTAAATTCTCAGTATTTTTATTTACCATATATCTTTTTATTTCCCCTAAAGAAATATCAAGGTTTTTAAGAAAAAGTATTCTGCTTAGCTTGAAAAAGTCTCTAATGCTATAGTATCTATAGTCATTTTTGTCATCATAATGAGGCTTTAGTAAATCAACCCTGTCATAGTGCCTTATTGTATCAGTGCTAATATTAAAAAGCTTTGCTAATTCTCCTATTAAAAACTTATCTTTCATTTATTTAGTACTCCTTGCTCCATTCTATATGTCGGTTAGAAGTAATTATACAGTACACAGCAGACCTTAGCAATGTATCAGAAATATCCTTTATATTAGAAGGTAATATGAAAACTTGTCATTTATTAAGTATATTTCTGTTGACCTTTGAGCTGCTCCAATGTTTATAATTTAGTTTGCATAAATCATATTTATTATTGTTCTAATTATTATCTTATTAAAAACGGAGGTTCATTATGGAAAAAAAAGCAACTATTAAAGACGGCTGGAAGGTTCTTATAGCAGGATTATGCATCAACCTGACATTGGGAGTTCTATATTCCTGGAGTGTTATTAAAAAAGCGATTGTAAGTGAATGGGGATGGACTAACAGTGATGCGTCACTGCCATACACAGTAGCAATTGTCGTTTGGGCTATTACTTTGTTATTTGCCGGAAGACTGCAAGATAAAATAGGCCCTCGTAAGGTTGTTACTTTAGGTGCAATTTTCACCGGCCTTGGGTTAGTGCTATCAAGCACTATTCAAAGTGTTCCTTTGCTTATTATAACCTTTGGTGTATTATCTGGAGGTGGTATAGGCTTTGCATATGCATCTGTAACGCCACCTGCGCTCAAGTGGTTCCACCCCTCAAAAAAAGGTATGGTGACAGGCATTGTAGTGAGTGGTATGGGTTTAGCGTCACTCTACATCGCACCGCTTACCACAATGCTATTGGAAAACTTGGGTGTATCCAAAACCTTTCTTGTATTAGGTATCTTTATATTCGTAGTTGCTACAGCTTTGGCTCAACTAATCAATAACCCTCCTGTGGGATATATGCCTCCTACTCCTGCAAATACAGGAAAGACAAAAACTGCAAAAATACACAGCAACGACTTTGTGTGGAAAGAAATGATTAAAACGAAACAATTCTACTTCCTGTGGATTATGTTTGCATTTGCTTCTTCAGCTGGACTTATGATTATCGGCAACATTGCATCAATTGCCAAGACACAGGCAAATTGGGAAAAAGGCTTCTATTTAGTTGGATTGCTGGCAATATTCAATGCCCTTGGAAGACTAGCAGCCGGTTTCCTTTCTGATAAAATTGGAAGAGTTAAGACGCTAATGATTGTGTTTGTTCTACAAGGCGTTAATATGGCATTATTCGCAGGCTATTCTACACCATTAGCTATTTCCGTTGGAACAGCATTAGCAGGTTTCGGCTATGGGGCATTATTAAGTCTTTTCCCGTCCCTAGCAGCAGATTATTATGGTGTAAAAAACTTCGGAGGAAACTATGGCGTATTATATACGGCCTGGGGTGTTAGCGGTACAATAGGTCCTATCATCGCTGGTATGGTTGTTGATGCAACCGGAACCTTTAATTTGGCGTATATCATCTCAGCAGCCCTGCTTGCAATTGCACTGGTACTTGCTATATTCACAAAACCAGTAATTGCACGTGCACAGATTGCTAATGAGGCTTAGTAAAACTTAATTAACTATAAAATCACTATCTATCTTCAGGTAGATAGTGATTTTTATTATCGCCTTCCTAAAAAAACAGACTGTGATTTCTCACAGTCCGAATCAGCTAAGCTACATTAATTTCTCCCTCTTTATAAAGGCTTATAAATATTTCTGTAAGTCTTGGATCAAATTGAGTGCCGCTGCACTTCTTCAGCTCTGCAATTGCATCTTCTACGGATAGAGCCTTACGGTATGGTCTGTCTGTTATCATGGCATCGAAGGCATCTACAATACTGAGACATCTTCCTTCCAGAGGAATATTCTCCCCCTTAATACCTCTGGGATATCCCTTGCCGTCATACCGTTCATGATGACTCATAATTGCAGGTATAACCTTTATAAGGCTTGGGATATGCTTTATGATAGAAACAGATATATCTACATGCCGCTTCATTGTCTCATATTCTTCAAAGGACAGTACACTGGTTTTAGCAAGAATATTCTCAGGTATGCCTATCTTGCCGATATCATGCAGCAAACCTGCATTCTTCACTACATCGACTTTTTCTTCCGCAAGTCCAGCAGCTCTTGCTAAAGCAGCTGCATAGCTGGATACACTTTCAGAGTGTCCATATGTATAGTGGTCTTTTGCATCAATGGTTGCAGCCAGTGCGTAAATTGCAGAAAAGTATGCAGACTGAATACTGCTTTGCATTTTTTCTGCCTCTTTGTGATTATTGATACTATAATAGACCTCGTCTTTCTTGGAATATAATATGCTTTGATTTCTTCCGCTTCGTTTAGCAACATACATTGCAGCATCCGCACGTTCAAGTATATCCTCGGCAGTTTCACCGTCACTGGGATAATTTGCAACCCCAATGCTTATTGTAATAAATTCATTGCTCTCATTTGAGAGGAAGCTGCTCTCTACAGCCTTTCGAACTGACTCTATTGCCTTATAGGATTCAATGCCCTCTATATTTGGGAATATGATTGCAAATTCTTCGCCTCCGTAGCGAGCAATAAAATCTTCTTTTCGAGTTGCCTTCTTAATTACTTTGGCAATTTTCTCTAAGGCCTTATCCCCAGCCGAATGACCATATAAATCGTTATATAGTTTAAACATATCGACATCAATCATTGCAATAGAAAAAACTTCATAAGATTTTTCCTGAATGATTTGTCCTAATACCTCATGAAAATGTCTATGATTGTAAAGCTTGGTCAAGCCGTCTGTTATAGCTTGATACTTGGCTTCCTCATACATCTTCGCGTTTTCAATAACGATGGCAGCATTATTCACCAAGGTCATCAATAAATTCATTTCTTCCTGCGAATATACTTCTCCGCCTTTTTTCTCTGATAAAATTAGTATTCCTATAAGCTGTTCCCGTATCTTAATGGGTACAATGATTTCTGTATCAAGCATATTTAACTGCTTTTTTTCTTCGCTCCAAAGCCCTGTAAAAAATGGCAGTCTGTCAATCTCTTCTATGGTCAGCATCGTCCTTCCTTGTAAAAACCATTGTACGATTGGATGATCCTTCGAATATACATTTTCCTGACACCATTTCTCCTGAATCGATGTTCTATACAAATTATATTTGTCATTTCTTTGTCTTAGGTACAAGGAAATGTTTTGCGGCTGAAGCCCTCTTCTGATTGCATCCAAAAAGGAATCTGTCAGTTCATCCAAATTCAAAATATTATTTATAACTTGACTAAAATCCCGCAATATCTCTTGGTGATTCAAATTCTCCTTATAGAAAATTCTATCAATCCAATGCTGCATCCAGTTTTTAATAGGCTGTAGAACTATTGCCAATAAGCAAGCCATGACAAGAGTTGTAGTCATATTCGTATATCCCATTAGATTACTGAGAATCTGCTGCACCCCAAAAATAGCTATGATATATAAACCGGTTAACAGTAAGGTATAGATGGAATATGCAATGCCTCTTTTTACCACAAGCTTTATTTCTAAAAATCTATATTTGTATATTGAATATGCAATAAATAGAGCATTTATCGTATTTGAAGCAATATCTAACGGATATTTTCCTAAGCTGGGTAATAAATTTAATAATCCGCCTATAATTACCAGTATTAATCCAAATAGAATATATTTTACTCTGGCATATGGAATTTTGTTGGATTTTACGTTGCCAACAATATTTATAAAGGATAATAATAGATAACCAATACTCCATATTGCCATTACCGAAGCCATAGGCCCTAAGCTATAATAGAACACATTATTTTGCGTATATGCATCTGTTGTAATCAAACCTGCAAAATTACTGATCAATAATATCCCTGCAGAAATATAACCAAAGTAAAGCTTACCTCTCTGGTTTGTACTTTGTGTAAGTGACAGTGTAAATTGATAAAATGCTACAGGCATACTTATTAATCCGATACATAGTATGCGATTCCAAAAAATAGTTCCCGGTGGCAGATTGGTTCTCATGATAAAAGAACCAAAGCTCCAAACGATCATAGCAATTACGTACAAAGCATAACTCAATGTTATTTTGTTTTTTCTGGATCCTAAAACAATGATCAGTATTACGGAGTAACACAGGAAAGAAATTAATGGTATTAATATTAGTGAGAACGCCCCCATTTTATCACCTCTACTTTTTTAACTGCACTTAACCAGTTCGTCTATACTATCCTTAGATGGATTCATCTTTATTATCTTACTTCCATTTTTCTGCATATGCTTGTTAAAAGCACCAATTGGCAGTAGTGTAATCCTTAGCGGATCCTTTCCAAGAAGAGACTCTATATCCTTATAATCTGAGTCTACTACTTGCAAATGTTCATGTACGATTGCCTTTACATTAGAATTTTTATATTCCTGATCACTCATTTCCATATAGATATGCAATACCGGTTCTTTATCCTCATATTGCTTGCAAGCAATCCATTCATTGATAGGAAGCATACTTATGTCCAATGCTTTTTCAATTGTAGATTTAGTGATTCGAGTAAAGCCTGCTAAGTCGATAACATTAGATATTCTATCTACAAATCTGATTTGCGGAAGGTTTATTTCATAGGCTTCATTATCTAGAGATAAACACTCAATTACATCTCCAACTCTATAGCGTACGAAGGCTCCGCCTCTAAATTTTGTAATGACAAGCTCATATCGCTCTTTTGGCTTTATCTCGTTTATGAGCAAGGTTTTTGGTACATAACTTTTATCTCGAATGCTTCTCATAGAATCCTTTTCAGGGATAAATTCCAAGAAGTTTACATCCGGAAAGAAAGTCAAACCGCTTCCTCCCCATGTTTCGGTAGCAACTGTTGCTATTTCTGTACCTCCATATATTTCTATAGGACGCTTGCCCCAATAATATTCAATTTTTTCCTTGAAGGTATGTGTATCCGTACCTGCACAAAGAATACCTTTTATATTCCATAAATCTTTAGGTAATATAGTCTCTTTCTTTATATTTCTTTTAATATAGACTTTAATCAACTTACTAAGCATTTTTATATTCGTAATTTTCAAGTTATGCTTGCTGCTGCCCTTTGCTCCTCTTACAAAGTCTTCACCGATCTTAACCAAAATGCTGGATAATCCAAAAAACAAATCTACCCCTTTAGACATCGCCAGCTCAAAGCCTACCTTATTCCTCTCTTCAAAGCTAAGATGTTCTGCTTCCTTAATGGAGGGGAGATATTCAAAGCTTATCTCATTTTCTACTCCATAGGGTGCCAAGCCTGTAAGGTAGGGCAGTGGTGCCATTCCATACAGAAACTTATCATTTTCACGCAGTAGAAATTCTCCGCGTTTTTTACTTGTTGCAAGTATAAGGCTCGCAATAAATGCTTTTGTATGCTCCTCAATCATGCTCTCTGAATAAGGCGCCAACTTGATGTCGTGAGTTCCGCCCTTCCAAGTAGTCTTTATCCAATACAATGGCTTTGACGGCAGCGCTTTTTCATTTTTATTCAGTAGTATATCGGCATAATCTTCATAGGTTGTTAAGGGTACAGTATCTCTAAACTCCTTGATTGTAGTAGGTTTAACGCCTTTACCCATTATTTTTTGCCCAAGCTCACAGCGTGACAACAACTCAATCTGCTCCATGAGAAGTCTTTCTTGAATCACCATAAATTCGTTGAGATTTATATCTAAAAAGCCGCAGTACCTCTCCCAAATCCTATCATATTCTTGTTTTTTCAGCATCTCTTCTAAGTTTTTCAAATTTATTCCTCCTAAATTAAAGTATTAATGCATTTCTTTATGCTTCTTTCTGTTGGAATCAGCATAGGAACTTCTCTCATATAATCTTTATATCTAGGAAACATCTTAGGGAAAAAAAGCTTTTCTTGTAAATAAACATGAAAAACATCAATACCTGTCCACAGGATTCCTGCCGGTATTAATAGCTTTGCCCCCGTTGTAAAAAAGAAAAATAGAAACATTAACCCAAACCATAAAACCCCCGGATGTCTGCAAAGTGCATAAGTTCCCGTATCAACCAGCTCATTGCTATGTTGGTTTTTACCATAAGTCCTTACAAAGGGCAGTTCTAAAAACAATGAATAAATCAACAGTGCACCAGTCACTGCCCATAATATGAACCCTATAACTCGCAAAGTCATAGGTAGATATACTCTTTCAGAAGTAATTGCAACCATCAAAGCAGAATAAATAAAAAGACCTAAACCTAAAACTCCGAATATTTTCTTCTTTATCCCTGCATTTGTCAATGTATAGATATCAAATAAAAATAAGAATATAAATGCGATAGCACCTGTTATTATATACATAGACTTTTCTCCTTTAAGTTGATATAAGGCTTGCTCTTTTTCATGATCTTTTGTCATATAAGAAATAATTTAGCTAACCAAACTGAAAAATGTCATTTTCCTAAAAAAACTGCAGTTGTGAAAATGTAATTCTACATAGATTTAACAATACCTTTCCTTTGCTGCTATAACCGTATGACACGCTTCGACACTTATTTATACATGTAAGTTGCTTTAATCAACAAACTTTTTATTAAATGTTGATTATAAGTAATTTACAAAAAAAATCTCGTGATCTTCAGATGTCATATGTTACGTTTTCATGTCGAAATTCATCTTACGATTTTTTAATTTTTCACAAATTTGAACTGCTATAAATATCAAATATAGCAATTATGATTTCATATGATAATGTAATAAACAAAAAAAAGACTGTGATAAACACAGTCTTCAAATATTTAATTATTTCTTTCTTGCTACCAATAGCACAAAGGTTAAATAATCTTCATAATCACGCTTTAATAATTCTTGATCGCAGTCTGATGCAATCCACAGCTTTTTTCCATCTGGGATAAACCCTGCAAACTCTATATCTACTAATCCGGTCTTTTCCCAATGATATTTCCACCAATCTGCCGAATGCCATGTATACATCTCGGGCTCCCATACAGCTTGAATTCCATCCGGTAACTTATTTTCAAATTCCCTAGTCAATCCCGGTACAACTATAGCAATTTGTGATCCCTTTTTAGCAAGCTTATGATAATACCACGGAAAATAAATCTCATCTGTTCCAAAATAATGATACGAGTCAACACTCACAATCGCATCAAAAAATTCTTCGGCATAGGGTAGTGCATGTGCCTCTGCTTTTATAGGATATACAAGCTCTTCAACCCCTGCTTCCTTTATCCGCTTTAAATTATCCGTTGGACTGATCCACAGATCATTAGCCCAGACATTCACACCATATTCTTTTGCTAAGAATATGGATGTTAGTGCTTTGCCGCACCCCATATCTAATACTCTCATTCCCTCATCCAGCTTCAGCTTGCTGCATAAGTCCTCAAGCAGCCACAAAGGGTTAGGCCCCATTGAGTTTTCTTTTATCCACTTTTCATTATATTTCTTTGTACGCACAAATCTATCCATCAAAATTAGACTCCTCTTCGCTTTATTTTCCTACTTCATAAATTGATAGGTGGAATAAAGCCCAACTAAGTCATTAAGACCTTATTCCACCTCTATAAAAACTACTCATATAAACCAACTCCTTTCTTAATTGCATTAATCATATCACAGTATATGCAAAGCATTTATCTAAAGAATTGGTGTAATAATTTATTATTGTAAATTATGGTAATATTACTTAAATTCCAAACAATAGCAGCAAGTCATAGATATAACCTAAGATGATACCGCCAAGTAGTATATATATCACATATAAGGCAATTGCTCTTCTTTTCATTATCGTTGTTAATCCTGCTATAACTCCTGCACTGGTTCCAGGTCCGGTAATCATAAATGCCAACAGTGCACCTCCACTTGCACCGCCTTCCATAAGTGCATTTATGATAGGGGTAGAAGAAACACCATTTACATACAACGGCAGTCCTATCAATGCTAATAAAGGTACAGCAAAGATATTATCAGTACCTAAATACCTTGTAATTAAGGTAGCCGGTACAAACTTATTTATCATAAAGCCCACTGCAGCAAAGATTGTAAAATATAGTAACACTCGCTTCATTCCTACTTCATAGAAAACCTGTAACAGTTCCTTTAATCTAAATCTGTCTGATTTTTTCTCCGATAAGCAGCATATTTCTGCTGCTGATAAACTTCTGCAGCAAGCTGAGGTTTCTACTTCTACAGTCAATGACTGTGATGAACAGCAAACTGTATTTCTTCTATTGTCTGAAAATCTAGCTTGTTCCTTTAAGAAGCCTGTATTTTTATCAATAAAATGTGTTATATATCCTGAGGTTATTCCGATAACAATGGATGCGATGGTTAGCGCTACCGCAAACTTTAAGCCTATTATTCCTGTATATAATATAAACTCATCAGGACTCATTAAGGGCGACGAGGTCAAGAAAGCCATAATAGGTCCCCAGGGCAGTGCTGTAGTCAGCATGGATACAATTACCGCCATGGTTCCACAGGCACAGAAGGGCGTAAATGTACCAAAAGCCACACTGCCGCTGATTGATATACTTGCTTTTTTCAACAAAGCATTTTTTAGCCTCTCCGGATCTACATATACCTTCATAGCTGCAGCAGCAAATATTCCAATAATAAGAATAGGTGCATTATGAATCAGTGTACTTATGACATATTGAAGCGTTTCCTTTAATAGATTTAACATTATAATCCTCCTTTATATTAATCGTAAATTTACGATATACATTTTTAAAAAATTACTTGCTACAGATCATTGCAGCAAGCATGACTCAACTCTTTTGAAAGCTCTGTGATAAATGCTTCGACTACTTCATTATTTAAAAAGAAACACGTCCATTGCCCACGTTTCTCCTTATATATGATTTCAGCTTCCAAAAGCACCTTTATATGCTGGGACACTGTTGATTGGGCTAGCCCCGTAGCATTTACCACATCACCTACACTTATGCCATTCTCATGGTATTCTATTCTGTTGCAGCAGGTAGCTATAGATTTGTTCTTTAGGGACCTTACAATCTGGTAGCGTACCTCATTGCCTAATGCATCACATACCTTAGATACATTCACTTGTTCTCCCTCCCATAAATCGTATTTCTACGATTAATAATATCGCAAAAATACGATTTATGCAATAGCTTATAAAACTTTTTTTATCCTAAGCTTTTTGAATACAATGCATTTGATGGATTGGGGCTTAGTGCTACAAATATACTCATATCCTCTATAACCGTTGGAATGCTGAATTCATCCTCACCCTTTGCGTACAAAACAACGCCAGACTCCAACGTTGCGACTTCATCGTTAATTTTGGCTTCACCACTTCCTGACAGCACATGTATGACTAAGCTTGAGTTTTCATGAGTGTGAAGAGGCAGTATTTGCCCAGGCTTCATGTTCAGAACAAAACACAGTATATCATCTACAGCAAACAAAGTTCTTTTAGTAAAAGTACTATCATTAAAAACAATACTATCCTTAATATTTTTTACTTCCATTTGAATACCTCCTTAAATTTGTTAGTTTAGTTTATACAAATCAATAAGGTTTTAATCTACATACAAATATATTATCTCGTAGGAAATAAACATTTTGTTAAGCTTTTCTGCGGACAGCATAAATAAGAATACATATGACCGCAGTGATCGCAACAGCAGATAAGCATATCACACCCGTCATAAACATTAAGCTTGTCATCATTCTACACTCCTCAATTCTATCGTATTAATGTCTGACTCTTTTAACGGACCTTTCCAATGTAGTATATCGTGATTCCTACTATGGCAACGATTGCAACTAAAGAAATCGATATAATCAATGTGCAAAAGGCAACCTCATTCATACCTGCCCCTCCTATTTTTGAATTTCTCAAAGCATCAATAATAGTATACCATATTTTGGAATAATGCTTGGTTAATTATATAAAAACAGCAGACTATGAGCTTCCAAAGTCTGCTGTTTGAATCATTTATAATCCATATTTAAGCACAATTGCTTCTATGCATTATTTCAGAAGCTTAGAAATAAACAAAGGCAGCTTCTGATGAAATGCAATAGTAATACATGATGTATTACTATGCATTATAATATAAGCTTTCTGATGAATATTCCGGATCGCTTGTTATTTCTATACCTAGCTTTCTAAACGTCTGTTCATCACTGGTGCTTAAAATTGTAGTGGAATGCGCTTGACATCCTCTTAAGTATGCCAGCTTTTGCATAGCTACTTGTGCCATAGGGTTTGTTGCAGCACATATACTTAGAGCAATCAATATTTCTTCGCTATCCAAAGCAGGATTTTTACTGCCGAAGGTTTTTGATTTTAAATTGATAATAGGCTCTAGAATAAGTGGTGAAATCAAGTGAATTTCATCGGATATATTCGCTAAGTGCTTTACTGCGTTTAATATAGCAGCAGCAGTTGCATTCATAATATCTGAGCTTTTACCGGTCAGCATCGTACCATCTTCTAATTCAATGGCCACTGCTGGACATACTTCACTTTTATTGGACTCTTCTTTCAGCTTTGCAGCACGTTCTCTTGCAGGAGTAACTACCTTTCTGTCCTCTTGTTTTAGGTTCAACTCCTCCATGATAAGCATGACTCTTTCAAGTGCTTCTTTATTTAAATAACCTTTTTTATATTCACAGCCAGTTTTAAAATATCTTCTGATTATTTCTTGTCTGGAAGCCTCTTTAATAACTTCATCATCTGTAATGCCAAAGCCTACTCTATTAACACCCATATCTGTAGGAGATTTAAAAACGGACTCTTCTCCTGTGATTTTTTCAATGATTCTTTTAAGTACCGGGAATGTCTCAATGTCTCTATTATAATTAACCGTCACCTTGTCATAAGCGTCAAGGTGGAAGGAATCAATCATATTAACGTCCTTAAGATCCACTGTTGCTGCTTCATATGCTATATTCAAAGGATGCTTTAAAGGCACATTCCATACTGGGAAGGTTTCAAACTTTGAATAACCTGCCACTTTGCCTTGCTTGTATTCATGATAAAGCTGACTAAGACAGGTTGCTAGCTTTCCACTACCTGGGCCTGGTGCTGTAACAACTACGATTGGCTTTGTTGTTTCAATATACGGATTCTGACCATAACCTTCATCACTAACAATTGTATCCACTTCCATTGGATACCCTTTTGTAGCTCTATGGGTATATACCTTTATTCCTCTACGCTTTAGCTTATTCATAAAAACAGTCGCTGCAGGCTGTTCATTATATCTTGTAATAACAACGCTATTTACATCTAGCTCATAGGCTCTTAAATCATCAATAAGTCTTAAAGTATCAATATCATAAGTGATGCCAAAGTCACCTCTGATTTTATTTCTTTCGATATCACCTGCATAAATACATATAACTACTTCAACTTTGTCTTTCAGCTTATGTAGCAGCTTAATCTTTGCATTTTCATCGAATCCTGGCAAAACTCTTTTTGCATGAAGGTCAAACATAAGCTTTCCACCAAATTCCAGGTAAAGCTTATCGTAATTATTTACTCTTTCTAAAATATACTTTGATTGCTCCTCTAAATACTTCTTATGATCAAAACCGACTTTCATCTCTTTCCCTCACTTCCATTATTTTTTTATTTTAATATTATTAATTATTAAAAACGACATTAAATTGTACTACAACTTTATATTATTGCATAATCTTACATTCAAGTAAATAACTCATTTAAGTTTTACATAATTATTTTTATATCTTTCACATTCATGCTTATTTTATCCAAATTCTATTATCCCATCAGTTTAAGCATAAAAAAAACTCAAGCATCAAGCTTGAATTTTTTTATTTTTATTTTTCTAGTAAGTTCTCAATTTTATATTCGCTGTTTTTACCTTGCAGCCAAGTGTCAAACACTGTTGGCAGCTGCTCTGCCATAAGGATTTCTTTTATTTTCTCCTTATTCTCTTCATAAGTTGCAGTCTTTGCTTCTTTCTTTTCTACAACCTGAATGATATGGTAGCCAAAATCTGTTTTCACAGGCTCGCTGATTTCACCGGCTTTTAAGGAAAAAGCCACATTCTCGAACTCTGCAACCATGTCTCCCTTTGAAAAGAATCCAAGAGCGCCACCCTTTTCTTTATTGCTTTCATCTGTTGAGTATTCCTTAGCCAGCTCTGCGAAATTACCACCTGCAGTTAGTTTTGCTTTGACTTCCTTGGCTTTTTCTTCACCATCAACTAAAATGTGATTTGCATTAACTTGCTCTTGCTCATCGAAGTATGTCTTATTTTCTTCAAAATAAGCTTTCATGTCATCTTCTGCGATATTAATATCTTCTCCAACAAGCTTCATTGCACTTAAATTCATCTTAATATTATTTTTTATATCATTTAATGTATATCCATAACTTGCTAAAACTTGATCAAATTGCGCTTGTCCGCCATATTCAACGATCATTGTCTGCAGTTCAGCTTCTACATCTGCTTCTGTGACTTCAACCCCTTTCTTTTTCAGCTCTAAATTAACTATTTTATCCGTAATCAATGAATCCAATGTTTGCTGACCACTCTGTGCTACCAATGCATCATATAATTCATCTTTGGTTATAGCTTCACCATTCACTCGTGCAACCAATTCATCTTGTGATGTTCCAGACAGCAGCGTTGATTTAAAAAGAACAACTGCTAATACTACGATAAGTAAAACAGCAATTATTATAAATAGGGCACTTTTTTTATTGATTAAATTTGTCATAATATATCTTCACCTTTCTAATCCTTAACTTTTTTAGTCTTTAAACCTATCATAAGATAGATATTATTGGCTCCTCCTTCCAAATTAAAACTATTCACTTATCCATTTTAAACTATATTGAGAAAAAAGTCTCCGTAAAACTGTGGCAAAATCAAAAAAAGCCTATTATTGAAAAATTCTATCCTATATCTAGTGTTATTAATCGAAATTCATACATTATTATTTTTAAAATTTATTTTTTTATAGTTCCATATCCAGTTACAAAAATAAATGCAGGACGATTTAACGCCGTCCTGCATTCCATTGAACTATTTCCCCATATTATATATGTTCATATTTCTTTCTGCAAAATCTGTATTATATCGTTTTGTAGCGGCAATCAAAGCTTTTGCTGTATCTAGTACCGTTATAACCTCTATATTTTTTTCTATGGCGGCTCTTCTTAAGATAAAGCCTTCTCTTGTAGCGTCTTTCCCTTTTGTTGGCGTATTAATGACAAGATCAACCTCCATATTTTTTATGATATTTAATATATTAGGTTCTTCTTCTGTAAGCTTCCTTACAACTTCCACCTGCAATCCAGCTTGTTTCAAATATTTCGCTGTTCCGCTGGTGCATGCCAAGCTATATCCAAGCTCATACAGGTCTTTTGCAATACTCAGGAACTCTGCCTTATCATGATCGTTGATGGTCGCAAGCACCTTACCCTTTTTCTTCTTTAAAAGCATACCTGCAGCCAGAAAGCCTTTGTACATGGCCTCATGTATATCTATCCCAATTCCTAAAACCTCACCGGTGGACTTCATTTCAGGTCCTAGGGATACCTCAACCAAGGGAAGCTTTTGCGTAGAAAATACCGGTATTTTTACGGCTACAATTTCAGGCTCCTTGTAAACATTGATTCCAAAGCCGATGCTGCTAAGCTTCTCTCCCAGCATAACCCTTGTTGCAAGCTCAACGATAGGCACTCCGCTTACCTTACTAATATACGGAACCGTTCTGCTTGCTCGTGGATTTACTTCAATTACAAATAGCTGCTCACGAAACTCAATGAATTGAATGTTGATCATACCCTTTATGCCAATTCCCAGGGCAAGCTTTTTTGTATACTCCAGCACCTTTTCCTTGATAGCCTCTGAAACATTCTGAGTCGGATACATGGTTATACTGTCACCGGAATGTACTCCAGCTCTCTCCAGATGCTCCATAATCCCCGGAATCAATAGTTCCTCCCCATCACATATTGCATCCACTTCTATTTCTCTACCCATCAGGTACTTATCTATAAGAACAGGATTTTTATTATCCTTCGCAAAAGCGTTTTGCAAGTAATAGCCTAATTCCTCTTCCGTATAAGTGATCTCCATACCCTGACCGCCTAATACATAGGAAGGTCTCACAAGCACTGGATAACCCAGCTTTTTAGCTTCACTTAATCCAACATCCATTTGACGAACCGCGAATCCTTTGGGTCGCTCGATTCCAAGTTCTTCTAACAGTGCATCAAACTTTTCCCTATCTTCCGCCACATCGATTTGCGCTGAGTTTGTACCCAGTATTTTTATATTTTTCTTGGTTAGAAATCTGGCAAGCTTTATTGCGGTCTGTCCGCCGAACTGAAGAATCACACCCTCGGGCTTTTCCTTATCAATGATGTTTAACACATCTTCCTCTGTCAGCGGTTCAAAATACAGCTTATCCGATATATCAAAATCTGTGCTTACTGTTTCAGGGTTATTATTGATGATGATTGTCTCTATTCCCATTTTTCTCAGTGCTTTAACAGCATGAACCGAGGCATAGTCAAATTCTATCCCTTGACCGATTCTGATTGGACCTGAGCCTATTACGATTACTTTTCTTTTGCTGCTCACCTGAACTTCATCATAGGTGTTATATGTGGAATAATAGTAAGGTGTTAAGGCTTCAAACTCTCCTGCACAAGTATCAACCATATTATATACCGGGAGTATTCCCCACTTCATTCTTAAGTTGTATATTTCATTTGGACTTACGCCCATTAAATCTCCTATGCCTCTATCGGAGAAACCTACCTTTTTGAGTTTTAAGAGATCATCTTTTGATAACATGTCTAAGGTATAGGTTTTCAACTTTTCTTCCAGTTCCACGATGTTCTTTATCTTTTTTACAAAGAAAGCATCCACCCCTGTAGTCTTTGTAATCATCTCGGTTCTGTAATCTCTTCGAATCATTTCTGCCAAAGCAAATATTCTCTCATCATCCGGTGCCATTACTTTTTCCTTCAATTCCTCAAGGCTAAGCTTCTCCATGTCTTTATGCACCAGAGTATATCTTCCTATATCCAGGGAGCGTATTCCCTTTAAGAATGCCGCTTCAAAGTTACTGCCAATGGACATAATCTCGCCCGTTGCCATCATCTTTGTACCCAAAAGTCTGTCCGCATTGAAAAACTTATCAAAGGGCCATTTTGGAATCTTCACTACGACGTAATCAAGGGATGGCTCGAAGCAAGCATAAGTTTTTTGCGTTACTGCATTTTTTATTTCATCCAGACCATATCCTAGTGCAAGCTTCGCTGCAACCTTTGCAATTGGATATCCGGTTGCCTTTGATGCTAAGGCAGAAGATCGACTGACTCTAGGGTTGATCTCAATAACAGCATATTCAAAGCTGTTAGGATTCAGTGCAAATTGTACATTACAGCCGCCTTGTATTCCAACAGCATTAATGATGTCGATGGATGCACTCCTAAGCATTTGATATTCCTTGTCTGACAAGGTTTGGCTTGGCGCCACAACAATGCTGTCTCCTGTATGAATACCAACAGGATCAATGTTTTCCATATTACATACACATATGCAATTGCCCTGTTGATCTCTCATCACTTCATATTCTATTTCCTTCCAGCCCTTTACACTTCTCTCAATCAGCACCTGACCTATAGTACTTAAATGAAGACCCTTTTCAAGTATCACTTCCAGTTCCTCTTCGTTATTGGCAATTCCTCCGCCTGTGCCGCCCAGCGTATATGCAGGTCTTACGATAACCGGATAACCCAGTTGCTTGCTATATGCCTTCCCTGACTCCATATCCATGATAATTTCACTTTCTATGCAAGGCTGACCTATGCTTTTCATGACTTCTCTAAATAGTTCTCTATCTTCACCTTTTTTAATGGACTCTATTGAAGTGCCAATGACATTCACATGATATTTTTCCAGTATCCCTTTCTCGTAAAGTGCTACCGAAAGATTAAGTCCCGTTTGCCCTCCAACCCCTGCAATCAAGCTGTCCGGTCTTTCCTTTTCAATGACTTTCTCTATAAAATTGGTCGTCAAAGGCTCTATATATATCTTATTTGCTACTTCCTTATCCGTCATAATTGTAGCAGGATTACTATTTATTAAAACTACCTCAATACCTTCTTCCTTCAAAGCCTCACAAGCTTGCGTACCTGAGTAATCAAATTCTGCAGCCTGTCCTATAACAATTGGCCCTGAGCCTATAACTAAAACCTTTTTAATATCTTTATTTAAGGGCATAGCATTACCTCCAATCCTAACTTAAGTTAATACTTCTAAAAATTTATCAAATATGTTATTTGCATCCCTCGGTCCAGGACACGCTTCCGGATGAAACTGTACGCTGTATATGGGAAGAGTCTTATGTCTCATGCCTTCCACAGTCCCATCATTTAAGCTCACATGGGTGACTAGAGTATCCACCGGAAGCTCTTCTACAAAATATCCGTGATTTTGCGACGTAATGTATACTCTGTTTTCTTCAATATCCTTTACAGGATGATTGCATCCTCTATGTCCAAATTTCAATTTCGCAGTTTTCCCTCCCAGCGCCAAGGCAAGAAGCTGGTGTCCAAGGCATATCCCAACGATAGGCTTTTTTCCAATAAGCTGCTTTAGATTTTCTATGACCATCCATAAATCTTCAGGGTCTCCGGGGCCATTTGATAAGAAAATCAAGTCGGGGTTCACACTTAAAATGTTCTGATAAGCTGCAGTCGCAGGAAACACCGTTATTTTGCAGCCTCTTTGTTTAAAGGAGTTTATGATATTAGCTTTTATTCCAAAATCCATGATAGCGACATGCTTCCCGCTGCCTGGTATTGAGTATTTATCTTTTGTTGTCACACGGAATACAGCCTCTTTATTAGTAAAAGCTTGCAGCTTCTCTTTTACATAACTCTCGCTTAATTCTTCAAGAACTATAATCCCTTTCATTGTACCGCTATTTCTCAGGATCTTAGTAAGCGCTCTTGTATCAACTTGATCCAATGCCATAATCCTATTATTTCGCAAGTAATCGTTCAGTTTGATTTCACAGCGAAAATTGCTAGGGAAGTCACAGGCTTCACGTACAATAAAGCCTTTAACCTTTGGCGTCTGAGACTGACTATCCTCCAAGTTTAATCCGTAATTTCCTATTAAGGGATAAGTCATTGTCACAATCTGCCCGTAGTAAGAAGGATCTGTAAGAACTTCTTGGTATCCGGTAATCCCTGTGTTAAAAACTACCTCACCTACTGTTTCCTCTAAATATCCAAAAGCTCTTCCATTAAAAACCATTCCATTTTCCAATATTAGTTTTGCTTTCATTTGATTAACCTCCCAAACATATCGATAAAAGCCATAATGCATAATAATTCATCTAATAATCTGTCTGCGCATAGTTTCGAACCAATAAATCTCTTTCCGATATAATAAAAACGACTTTTTTTCTTTTATTATATTTGGCTCCCCCACCTACAGCCTCAAGTGCAACGTGCTTAATTCAAGAGTATATTTTATAACAGTCCAATTGTCAATAGCTTAATCCAAATAATTTATTAAAAATACATATTTATTCATTAAATTCGTATATTTATGATGATTTCTATGCATAATTCAATTGACAGGTGCAACAAATGACTCCCGAAATAAAAAAATAAAGGATAACAAAGAGAATCGTATATCATCTCTTTGCTATCCTTCACATGCTGGTGGATATATTAATTTATTATTCGCCACAGGAATTTTTCCCATGCAAAACAAAATAGTCATAGCTATTTCCCCTTTCTGGCCTCACAGGACCAATTTAAAGTTTGCTTTTATAAAGTTTAAATTATTGGAACTTAATTGTCAATAGCTAATGAAAGGTAGTATTTGGAATAGTCTAATGCGCATCTGTATTCAAAGTCCTATTTTCTGATTGTATTACTAGTAAAATACTCCTAGTCATTATAAACATTAAGTTGGATGCTTAATTTATTATTATAATTTATAATAACTATTAAATAAGTAGCAAATACCTATTATTTTGTTAATGGGTATTATGCACAAAGGAGAGAGATTATGAAGAAAATAGCTTTTATTACGACCATTCTTTTAATATTTCTTAGTTTCACCACAGGAGTCTCCGCTGACTCAGATGTAAAAGACATCCAAGTAATACTCTCTGAAACAGCTGCTGTTGTAAACATGGGAGATATTATCCCATTAACAGCAACAACATTGAAGCACGGTTCCACTTATTCCGATAACTGGGGAAATGCAGTTAAAAGCGTAACTGAATATGACCCAATAACAGCAAGCTATATTTCAAAGGGTATATTCACAGCTGAAAAGCCGGGAATTCATACCATCAGTTATACAATTAAAATGGTTGCCGGCGATAGCGGCACCGTTTTCTCTAAAACCGTTGTAAGAACAATCGAAGTAATTGATCCTCGCACAGTAATCGGAGCAGATATAAGAGATTTGCAAATAACACCTATATATGCAGCCGATGGCAGCATATCTGTGTACAAGGCTTATGGTACAATTTATGCACTTTGGAGCGATGACACTGTAACTCAAAAAGGTTCAATTTACTTCTTTTTTAACCCCAGTGAAACAACAAAGAATATAGATGTTACATTTACCATGGACGGCAAACTATATGCTTATACTGTTACTGTAAATAGATAAGGTCTACAATAGTTTTCCCCTTATATGATAAAAGCCGCACAATGTGCGGCTTTTTCTTTTTCAGGTTTAATCCAAGCTTGAAATTTCATCCTAATAATGCTTTAAATGTCCTTAATGTTATTCCGGCATTTATTCTTTGTCTACGTAAAAATAATTTATTAGATGACTCAGTAACAAATCCACTTGTAGTTGTAAATGCCAACTTGTAATTCAGTTCTTGTAATACTTTTTCAGAGGATGCACTTGTGTGTCCAATGGGATATACAAAGTACTTTGATTGTAAAATATCACCTGCTTTTTTTATTTCTTCCAGTGCATTTTGATAGCTGATATTTTTCATGGATATATGAGAATATGTATGATTTGTATACTCAAATATATCCCTGCCCAGAATAACCTCCTGCCAGCTCAGATAATTCAACCTCGTCGGATTAAAGGCTTCTAAAGCTTCAGGCATCAGCTTTGGTATTAACGCAATACTTGCCTTATAACCATACTTTTTTAATATCGGATATGCATAAAGATAATTGCTTTTATAGCCGTCATCAAAGGTGATCAAAACTGAATTCTTGGGCAGTTCCAGCTTATTATCAATAAATAATTCTAATTCTTCAGTAGTAATCGTTGTATAATCATTACTATATAAATATTCCATTTGCTCTTCAAACTCTTCTACAGTGACTATTAAATTATTCGTTGCTTTTTTATCTTCCGCTTTTAATATGTGGTGATACATTAAGACAGGTACCTTTACGGCTGTTCCATATAGTTCTATTTTGTTTTCAAAAGTACGTTCCAGGGCATTGTTCTCAAACGGAAAAGCAACCGCTTCTTCTGCAACAACCCACTTACCGGTATCATCCCCCGCAAGCTTTACAGCTATTTCATTCCCAAGACATTCAGATTGTCTGCCTGCAAAAACATCATAAATAGTAACAACATCATTTTCGCCAACATATTCATGATATTCGGAAGCTTCTTCCCGTAAAACACTGATTGCCTCCCCGTTTCGCTTGTTGAATATAGTTACTAGGTTTTTTAACTGTGTTACCTTGACATAATCAATCATTTGCCAATTATTCAAATGATCAGTAGATGCAACAAAACCTAGTTTTCCAGAGAATAGTTCATCGTTGGTTTTATAAGTTAATACCTTTTCATCATCTATACTTACTTCTAATCTGTTATTTAACACGATAACCTTGGCTTCATGCCATATATCATCTTTAGTTCTTAAGTCATCTACCATCTTCAAATGAATTCTTCCATAATCACTTATATAAGCAATATGATTCCCAGAGTAATCCCACTCATCTTGATCACTATCAAACTCTATTCCACTACCGTGTATATCAGTATCTTCAGCTTTCCCTTCAAGCAGGAGAGTCAAGCACCCACCCCCTGACCCGCCTCCAATTTTATACCTAAATTCCACTGAAAAAGGGGGCATTATTTCTTCATTCAACCATACTTCACCCTTTTGAAAATCGGTATTTTTTGTCAGAATGATATATTCGCTCTCTTCTTGTCTAAACGCACTCCCTCCATAAGACCACATATTAGTCTCATTACTAAAGTCATCTTGGATAATTACATTTGTAGTGCTTGCAGCTTCTCCAGCATAGACTTGCACATCCACCGAACACACTGCAATCAAGGTGATGCTAATAAAGATTGCAATCATTTGTTTTCTTAAACTAATCATTTCAATCCTCCCAAATTTAATACTGCTTATCTATTCTTTATATATGCTAAATAAAACCTTGTATGACCTGTAAATGTCCAGAAATATATTGTAAACAAAAACAAAAAGGCTGCAATCATAGATTACAGCCTTGCTCATATAAACAAAGAAAACTATATACATCATTTCGATTATTTTATAAAATATATGTCTTAACACCAACTTACTTCAGGGTCTTGATATTTAGATAAATTGTCTCCAAATTCTTTATATGCCAGTATTCCAATTGTTCCTCATAAAGATAGGAAGGCTCTTTTATGCAGTCCTCCAGCTTAATGGTATTCAAATCTCTCATTTTACCCCCACTGGAAATGAGCTTTTCCACGTACTTTTTCGCATTGCTCAAATACTCCAGCTGCCTGGCAAAAATTACATCAGGCTCAACAATCTCTCCGTGACCAGGTATGATTAGTAAGTAATTTTTCTCTTTCAGTTCTTTTAAAGTAGTTAACAGATCCTCAATATTTCCACCAGCTGCAATAGGCGGTAAAATACTATTGCATAAGATATCCCCCGCAACTAGAATATTATCTTCTACCACCTCTACACTGATATGCCCCCGCGGTT
>JAQSYD010000030.1 GCA_029256325.1 Clostridia bacterium | reverse complement strand
TTCAGAATGACAGGAACAGCGTTCCTTTTTAAGCTCTTTGGAAAACAACTTTTCCATCAATCAATACGGTTACTGATTTCGACGTTACATCAAAAGGATGTCCGTCAAAGATCGCAATATCCGCATCTTTCCCAATCTCTAAGCTTCCTAATCTGGCTTGCAATCCCAAGACCTCTGCTGCATTGATGGTAATTGCCTTTAGCGCTTCCATCTCATCCATGCCATCTTTTACTGCCAGACCTGCGCACATAGACAAATATTGGATTGGTACAACAGGATGATCTGTCGTAATCGCAACCTTTAATCCTGCTCTTGACATGATAGCAGGAGACTTAAAGGTCTTATTCTTCAGCTCAAATTTTGTTCTTTCTGTCAGCTGTGGTCCGCTTATAATATATTTATTTTCCTTAAGGAGATCCTCCACGATCAGATGTCCTTCGGTACAATGATCCAGTGTAATATTCACATCAAATTCCTTGGCTATTCTCAGGGCAGTAAATATGTCATCCGTTCTATGGGCATGTGCCTTCAGAGGAATCTCTTTATTCAATACCTTAACCAAAGGTTCTAGCCTCATATCATAGTCAGGCTTCTTATCAGGATTTTCTTTTGCAAATTCAAGCTTTTCTCTGTAAGTCTTCGCTTTAAAAAGCTGCTCTCTGAGTATGGCCGCTGTCGCCATTCTGGTAGAAGGAGACTTCTTTTGATTTGAATATGTTCTCTTTGGATTTTCCCCAAAAGCAATTTTAAGGGCTGCCGTTTCATTGATAATCATGTCGTCTATTCGATGACCATAAGTCTTTATTGTGGAAAAAATGCCTCCAATCACATTGGCGCTTCCAGGCCCGGTACAAACAGTAGTAACCCCGCCTTCCCTTGCCTCTTCGAAGGTTCTGTCCATAGGATAGATCGCATCTATCGCACGCATATGAGGTGTAACAGGATCAACAGACTCATTGCCGTCAGCACCCTCAAAGCCTATAGCATCCTCCCACATACCCAAGTGGCAGTGTGCATCTATAAAGCCGGGGAAAACCAGCCTGCCCTCCGCATCGATTACTTCCGCATCCTTTGGTACTTCCACGTTCTCGCCAATCGCTATGATCTTTCCATGCTCAATCAATATGCTGCCTTTTTCTATAACCTCATCTGTCATAGTATACAGCTTGCCATTTTTGATATGTATCATATTCCAAACCCCCTAAAAATATTCAACCTTTTAATTTAACCCCTTCATACTAAGGCTTATTCTATTTCTATCCAGGTCTACATCTAATACCTTGACCTTGACGATATCTCCAACCTTAACTACTTCCATGGGGTTTTTAACAAACCTATCCGATAAGTGAGATATGTGCACCAGACCATCCTGATGTACGCCGATATCTACAAAAGCTCCGAAGTCTATAACATTCCTCACAGTACCAGTAAGAATCATATCCGTTCTAAGGTCCTTCATTTCCATAACATCCGTCATAAATATAGGCTTCGGCATTTCATCTCTTGGATCACGGCCTGGCTTTTGAAGCTCAGCTACGATATCTCTCAAGGTAGGAACACCCACTGCCAATTCTTCCGCAATGCTATTGATATCTGCTTTGTTCAGCTCAACGGCTACTGCCTGCAATTCCTTCTGTCCAAGCTTCTTCAGGTTGCCTCCTGCCTTTGCAATCAGCTTCTCTGCTGCTTCATAGGATTCAGGGTGAACCCCTGTGTTATCCAATATATTGCTGCTTTCCTTAATTCTCAAGAAGCCTGCGCACTGCTCAAAAGCCTTGTCGCCTAACTTTTTAACCTTCTTTATTTCTTTTCTGCTTTTGAAAGCACCGTTTTCTTCTCTGTAAGCCACGATATTTTTCGCTATACTGGAATTTATCCCTGAAATATAAGATAACAAGGAAGAGGATGCTGTGTTCAAATCCACGCCTACACTGTTAACACAGTCCTCCACAACACCTTTAAGCGCTTCAGACAGCTTTTTCTGAGATACATCGTGCTGATATTGTCCTACACCGATGGATTGCGGATCAATTTTTACCAGCTCCGCCAAGGGGTCTTGAAGTCTTCTCGCTATTGAAATCGCACCTCTTATTGATACGTTTATATCAGGATATTCTTGTGCAGCAAGTTCTGAGGCAGAATACACAGATGCGCCTGCTTCGTTTACCACGATGTAATGTAGCTCCTTATCAACTTCCTTGATAATCTCTGCGCATATTAATTCAGACTCTCTTGAAGCTGTTCCATTGCCGAGAGATATTACAGAAACATCGTGTTTTTGTATCAAGGACTTCAACTCTTTTTTTGCCTTTTCCACTTGATTTTCAGGTGGTGTAGGGTAGACCGTAGTGTAGTCTAATAGCTTTCCTGTCTCGTCTACAACAGCAATTTTGCAGCCGGTTCTATATGCAGGGTCATAGCCCATAACAGCTTTCCCCTTAATCGGCGGCTGCAGCAGCAAGCTGCTTAAATTGGTTCCAAATACCTTTATCGCCTGCTCTTCAGCTTTCTCTGTCAATTCATTTCTGATATCTCTTTCAATAGATGGAGCAATTAGCCTTGTATATGCATCCTTCACTGTATCCTCTAATAACTGCTTATAGGGGGACTCTTTAGCTATAATATGACTTCTCAGGTAGCTAAGTATATTTTCTATAGGCGCATCTATTTTTACAGACAAAAACTTTTCTTTTTCTCCTCTGTTTAATGCCAATACTCTATGTAATGCTATTTTGAAAACAGGTTCACTGTAATCGTAGTACATTTGATATTCAGACTTATCCTCTGTGGTACCCTTGCTTACAACCAATCCATTTCTAAAGGTGACACTACGGATATCCTTTCTGAAATCAGCACTATCAGATATTGTTTCTGCAATGATGTCCAAAGCTCCCTGTATAGCATCTTGGGCAGTTTTTACACCCAATTCTTCAGAGACATACGCTTCTGCAAGCTCCTCAATACTCTTCGCTGCCGCTTCCTGCTTCCATATAATATCTGCCAAGGGCTCCAAACCCCGCTCCTTTGCAATGGTTGCTCTAGTGCGCTTCTTTTGTTTATAAGGTCTATATAAATCCTCAACCTCTGACAAAATTTCTGCCTTTTGTATGGCAGCCCTTAGCTCTTCTGTCAGCTTGCCTTGCTCTTCAATAATTCTGATTACGTCCTGTTTTCTTTCCTCAAGACTTCTTAAATAAAGCAGTCTTTCATGCAAATCACGAAGTACTGTATCAGAAAGCTCTCCTGTCAATTCCTTTCTGTATCTTGCAATAAAAGGTATGGTATTGCCGTCGTCAATGAGCTTTATTGTACTTTCTACTTGCCAAGGCTTAACACTAAGCTCCTTGGCCAACTTTTCTATGATGTTCATAAAATTCCTCCTATTTATCTGTTGTAAAGTCTAGCTTAAATACAGGACGGATTTCTCCCACCTTGCATTTAGCCGTATTTATATTCTCTTTTATATAGAAACTCTTCAGCAGTTGAATTTCTTCTTCAGTTAGTGCATTCAGCTGAATAAGTGTTTCAATTACAGCACTGGACAGTACCTTCACATTGCCATCTTCAATTTTTACAGCGATACCCATGTTTCTATCCAATAAGGAAACGCAATATACTGCGTCTGCGCCTAGCTTGGCAAGTATTCTTCCTTTGGTATGTCTCATTAATTCGCTGCAAAAACCACCGGTGCCTGCTATCATTTCTGGGTTGCTTGTCATACACTGTACCAGCTTCTCTGCTGCCTTCTTTCTCTCACCTGCCAATTTACTTCTATCCGCCAGCTTGGCATAGGATAATGCCATATTGAATAAAGGCAGTGCAAAAACGGGAACTCCGCAGCCATCTATTCCAATCTCAATTTTATCAATATCATATTCACAGTATTCAGCTACTGTTTTAATCATTGCTTGCTGAACAGGGTTTTCCAATTCCATATAGCTGCCTCTATCATAGTCTTTGAATACAGCTAATGCAAACATACCGGCATGCTTGCCGGAGCAATTATTGAAAAGCTTTCTTTTCGCTTCTCCCCTTCTAATCATTTCTTCCCTTATATTTTCATTCAAAGAATAAGATGTTCCCAACTTAAAGTGTTCTTCCTGAAGCCCAATTTTATTTAATATCCCTTCCACTGCATCGGTATGAAACTTCTCTGCATAGTGAGAAGCGCACATAATGGCAATTTCTTTATCCTCAAGGTGAAAATGTTCAACAGCTCCACTTTCCAAAACGGTGGAAGCCTGCAAAGGCTTCGCACAGGATCTCATAAAGGTAAACTTATTCCAATCTCCCTTGTATGCAATAAGATTTCCTTGACTATCCACTACGGCTATATCCCCTCGGTGGATGTTTTCAACTGTATTTCCTCTGGTAATGTTTATCAGGATTTCAGACATGTTCCTACCCCCTCATATAAACTTACATAAATATATTACCTCTTTTTATGGTATTTATCTAGTTTTACTTCTTTTAGAAAGACTATATAAGCCATCATCCTGAGAGAAAAGTGACAGAAGAATCTTGCACGAAGTGCGTGTTATTCTGAAAGCAGTGAAGAATCTTAAGATACTTCGCTCCCTTAGTATGACAACGCTGTGCCGGCAGTTATTGTTTATGATAGATTGATAAATCAAATACTATATGTTAGTATTACAATAAAATAATTCTATAAGCGAGGGGTACTAATGCATCATCAGAATTTGTATATAGTAGACTCAAAAATACTTTCCGAAGTATATGAAAAGGTTATAAAAGCCAAAGATTTGCTTCGAAGCGGGGATGCCATAACAATCCAGGAAGCATGCAAAAGAGTAGACTTAAGCAGAAGCGCTTTTTATAAATATAAAGATAGTGTGTTTGACTTTATGTCCAGCGAAAAGGGTAAAATGTTGATCTTATTCATGGTTTTGCGCCACGCCCCAGGGGTATTGTCAGATATCATAAACACAATTGCTTCAATAAAAGGTAATATCATTACAATAAATCAAACCATGCCTATTATGGATTCTGCCACTTTAACGGTTACTGTGGATATGAAAACCATGGAAATAAATCCAGAGGAACTGGTACAGCTGCTTTTGTCCTGCAAGGGCTGCAAAAAGGTCGATATCATAGGAATGGAATAAAAAAAAGCTGCCTTAGCAGCTTTTTTCTATATTTTAAATTTTGTTATAAGCTCCTTTAGCGTACCTGCCATATTGCTTAAGCCAGCCGCCAAACTGTTGATTTCTTGTATGGAAGAAGCTTGTTCTTCTGTACTTGCCAATACGCTTTGCGTTCCTAAGGATGTGGTTTCCGCTATTTCATTTACTTCATCTATTGAGTTCGCGATTCTCTCCGTTTCGCTCTTCAACTCTAGTACTGATTCTGAGACCGTATTAATATCTTTTGCAACATTATAGATTTCATCAATGATTCTATTGAACGTGCTGTAAGTTGCACTGATGGCTTCAGTACTTGCTTCTACTTCAACTAATCCATGATTCATCTCTGTTACTGTATAATCCGTTTCCTTCTGTATCTCAACAAGCAATGATTCTATGTTCTTGGATGCTTCTCTTGTCTGTTCTGCCAGGTTTCTAATTTCATTTGCTACTACGGCAAAGCCCTTACCTGCTTCTCCCGCTCTTGCTGCTTCAATCGCTGCATTAAGCGCAAGCATGTTTGTTTTGCCTGCTATATCTCTTATAACCTTAACCATACCGGTAACTTCTACAGATTTATTGCCTAGCTTTTCTACCAGCTTTGCAGAGTTTACTACGTTATCTTTAATACCTGTTACTTTTTCATTAATGATGTTAATATTTTCAGAGCCCTCTTTCGCAACCAGTGCAGCCTCATTGGCTGCCTGCGCTACAGTTTGAGTCTTATTTGCAGTTACGACCACACTCTCTGAAATTTCTCTAGTTATAGCGGCAGTTGTATTTACAGAACTGATTTGTGACTGAGCACCCTCAGCAACACCTTCAACGATGGCTGTTATCTCTTCGGTAGCGGCAGAGCTGATTTGAACTCCCTCGCTTAGCTTATATGACATATCCGTAATTTCTTCCACTGCAACACTAACTTCATTTAGTACTCCGGACAGCGAATCTGTCATTTGATTAAAGGCGATCTGTAATTCTCCTATCTCATCCTTGGCTGTAACCTTGATACGCTTGCTTAAATCGCCATTCTTGACTTCTGAAGCCACCTTTGCCATATTTTTTAAAGGTCTGGTTATCATAAATGCCAGTGCCAAGCTGCCCAGTATCGCCAGTACCAAGGCGCCAAAAGACATCCATGTTATTCTGTTTGTAGCTACTGCTATTGGCTGCATTGCTTCTTCTACAGGGAGTTCTGTAATCATACCCCAATTTGCTGAAGGTATTAAGGTGTTAACACCATAAACTGCTTCTCCCTTGTCATTATTATATATTGTAGCGCCGGAAACGCCATGCACTGTATTTTGTGCACCTTTTATATTATTTTCTGCTGCGTTATAAAAATTAAGTACTTTTTCCTTATACTCAGGATGTGCAAGTACAACACCATTTCTATCAACTATGTAAGCAATCCCTCTAAATCCAACCTTTAAACCCTTAACAAGGTTTTGTATATTGTTCAGTTCCATCTTAGCTGCTATAACAGCTACAGGCTGTTGATACTGGTCTAAAACAGGCTTTGACATATACACAATAGGTTGTTTGGTTTTCTCATCAGGAACAGCATCTGATATATAGGTATTTCCTTTTATTGCCTCAGTAAACCAAGACTGAGCTGCAACGTTCACCCCTTTTTGAGCCGCATCAGATGTTGACATCATCAACCCTTGGGCATCTACCAAATATACCCCACTAAATCTGTCTTCCGCCAGTTTTCTTAAAGCTCTCTCTTGCTGGAACGCATCCAAGGTCAAAATATCAATTGATTTTGGTATCAATTCAAGGCTGTTCAGGCCTTCATTAACCTGATTGTCTACCTTTTCAGCTATCCCTCGGTTAATAGACACATTGAGGTCTCTAAGATTTTTCTTGATATTCCCTTCTAAGGAATTTACACTTTGCACGATAGGGATAATCATACATATCAAAACAAATAGTGCTAGTACAATGATTTTCCCTCTAATTCCGGTAAATAAATTAGTAAATTTTATAGATTTTAAATCTTTTAGATGAAAGCTTGGTTTCTTGAATCGGAACGGTTTTTGCTTGCCAACTGATGTACTTCCCTTTTTAAAGCTTAACTTTGGCAATTTAATTTTTTTTAAAAAAGCAAATAAGTCCGCTTTAGGCTTGGACAATTTTTTGTCCATAAAAATAGGTACTTTGACAAAACTATTCTTTTTTCTCATGTGAAACCTCCATAACTTCGAATAATCTAATAATAGAGCATCTATATTATTACTATTCTAACGCAAATATTTCCAGAAAACAATACAAGGAACGATATATTTCGCTATATAGTTACAGCGCAATAAACCATTCCCTGTCAAACTTTATTTTTTTTGCTTTAAATATGCATTAATAAAACTGTCTAAGTCTCCATCCATGACTGCCCCTACATTGCCGGTTTCCTCATTGGTTCTGTGATCCTTCACCATGCTGTATGGGTGAAATACATAGGATCTGATTTGGCTTCCCCATGCTATTTCTCTATATTCACCCTTTATATCTTCTATCTTATCTTTTTGTTCCTGTTCTTTGATTTCCATCAGCTTTGCTCCCAGCATTTTCATAGCCATTTCTTTATTGCTATGTTGGGAGCGTTCATTCTGACACTGTACTACAACCCCCGTAGGGATATGGGTTATTCGCACGGCAGAATCTGTCTTATTGACGTGCTGCCCACCGGCGCCTCCTGACCTGTATGTATCAATTCTTAAATCTTCTGTGTTTATTTCAACCTTTACACTGTCATCCAACTCAGGCATTACATCCACAGATGCAAAGGAAGTATGTCTTTTGCCTGCAGCATCAAAGGGAGAAAGTCTAACCAGACGGTGCACCCCTTTTTCTGATTTAAGATAGCCATAGGCATTTTCTCCTTCAACAAGCAAGGCGGCACTCTTTATGCCTGCTTCGTAGTCCTTAAGCATATCTAAAATAGTCACTGAATATCCCTTTTTTTCTGCCCAGCGCGTATACATACGAAGTATCATTTCAGCCCAATCCTGTGCGTCTACCCCACCTGCACCTGAGTGTATTGATAATATTCCATTGCTGTGGTCATATTCCCCTATCAGCAATGTCTCTATTCTCATTTCATCTACAGCCTGGAACAAGGACTTTAGGGATTGTGCTACTTCTTCAGCGATAGAGATATCCTGTTCCTCTACACCTAAATCAATTAGCACATGCAAATCTTCATAAGCTCCTTTTATGCTTTCAAAACGTTCCAGCTTATCCTTAAGGATTTTTACATTTTTCAATGTCACTGCAGCCTTGTCCGAATCACTCCAAAAGCCTTCCTGCTGCATGCTCTGCTCCAGCTCTTGTATGTTATTGTTTATGCCTTCTATGTCAAAGTGACACCTCAATCTCATGAATTGTAGCTTCTAGCTTGTTTAACTCATACTTGTATTGTTCTAATTCCAGCATACTATTCCTCCTTATATATACAAGGGTCGGCATGGAAACCGACCCCTACATTACTTCTATATTTAGTGGATGCTGCAGACAACATCCATTACATTACTATTCCGCGCCGCAGCATTTTTTGTACTTCTTGCCGCTGCCGCAAGGACAGGAATCATTTCTTCCTATTTTGTCTTCCTTTACAACAGGAGTTCTTATTGCATCCTCATGGTTGGTTGTGATGGGTTCTGCAACCTGTTCTCTCTCAGGAAGGTTTCCAACCTTGGCATTAAGGATGTATCTTACTGTATCCTCCTTAATACTATTAATTAACTGTTGGAACATATCATATCCTTCCATTTGATATGCTTGAACCGGGTCCTGCTGTCCATAAGCACGTAGACCGATACCCTCTCTTAATTGATCCATAGCATCTATATGATCTATCCACTTGGTGTCAACAACCTTAAGAAGAATTACTCTTTCAAGCTCTCTTATAGCCTCTTCTCCAAATTGCTGCTCTTGTTTTTCGTAAATATTTAAAGCGATATTGGTCAATTCATCAATAAGCTCTTCCCTTGTATAGCTTAAAAGCTTTTCTTGGCTTATAGCGTTTCTAGGAAGGAACACTGTATGGAGAAAATCTCCTAAGCCCTTTAAATCCCATTCCTCCGGATATTCACTGCCTACAGTGTAGGTAGCAACTGCATCACTTACGAGGTCTTTGATCATTTCAACAACATTATCCTTGATGCTGTCGCCCATAAGAACTTTTCTTCTTTGACTGTATATGACCTCTCTCTGCTTGTTCATAACGTTGTCATACTGCAATACGTGTTTTCTTATATCAAAGTTTCTGCCTTCCACTTTCTTTTGCGCATTTTCTATGGATTTTGAAAGCAGTGCATGCTCTATATTCATTTCATCGTCCATACCTAAGGACTCAACTATACCTAGTATTTTTTCCGAACCAAACAATCTCATTAAGTCATCTTCAAGGGATACATAGAACCTGCTGGCACCTGGATCTCCCTGTCTGCCTGAACGTCCACGGAGCTGATTGTCAATACGTCTGGACTCATGTCTTTCAGTACCTAAAATCATTAGACCGCCCAAGTCCTGAACTCCTTCTTCCAACATAATGTCTGTACCTCTACCTGCCATGTTGGTTGATATCGTTACTGCTCCTCGTTGTCCTGCCAGAGCTACAATCTGTGCTTCCTTCTCATGCTGCTTTGCATTCAGCACTTCATGAGGAACGCCTCTTCTCTTTAGCATGGCACTTAGTATTTCTGAGTTTTCTATAGATATAGTACCTACCAATACCGGCTGCCCCTTCTGATGAAGCTGTACAATTTCTTCAACAACTGCATTGAACTTGCCCTTTACACTTTTATATACAGCATCCGGAAAATCCTTACGCTGCACAGGATTGTTGGTTGGTATCTCTACAACGTCCAAGTTGTATATTGCCTTGAACTCATCCTCTTCTGTCTTTGCAGTACCTGTCATACCTGCCAGCTTGTTATACATTCTAAAATAGTTTTGGAAGGTTATTGTTGCAAGGGTTTGCGATTCTCTCTCTACCTTTACACCTTCCTTTGCCTCTATGGCTTGGTGCAAACCTTCACTATATCTTCTACCGAACATAAGACGTCCGGTAAACTCGTCAACGATGATAATTTCTCCATCTTTTATCACGTAATCTATATCTTTTTTCATCAAATTCCTAGCTTTTAAAGCTTGGTTAATATGATGGTTTATTTCTATATTGTCTGCATCTCCAAGGTTCTCGATACTGAAGAATTTCTCTGCCTTGGCAACACCATCATCCGTAAGAATTACCGTATGCGCTTTTTCATCAATTGTATAATCTGCTTCCTTTTTCAGGTTCTTAACAAAGTTATCTGCTACAAAGTAAAGGTGAGTAGACTTTTCTCCCACGCCGGAGATGATCAAAGGTGTTCTGGCTTCGTCAATCAGTATGCTGTCTACCTCATCTATCAGGGCGAAATTCAGCTCTCTCTGCACCATTTGTTCTTTGTAAATAACCATATTGTCTCTTAAATAATCAAAGCCAAATTCATTGTTTGTTCCATAGGTAATATCAGCAGCATAAGCATTCTGTCTATCCACACCCTCTATGCCGTGAATGATCAAGCCTACAGAAAGACCAAGGAAATTATATATTTTACCCATCCACTCACTGTGGTATTTTGCTAAATAATCATTTACCGTGATCAGATGAACACCCTTGCCTTGAAGCGCATTAAGGTAAACAGGCAGTGTAGCCACTAGGGTCTTACCTTCACCCGTTCTCATCTCTGCGATTCTACCTTGGTGCAATGCGATACCAGCCAAAAGCTGTACTCTAAAGTGTCTTTGACCTATTACTCTGACCGCTGTTTCTCTAACCACAGCAAAAGCTTCAGGAAGGATGTCATCAAGAGTTTCTCCCTTTGCCAGTCTTTCCCTAAATTCCTGTGTTTTACCTTGAAGCTGCTCATCTGTTAATACTTTAATAGAGGGCTCCAGGGCATCTATTTCATCTACAGTTTTCATTAACTTTTTTACTTCTTTATCGTTTTGATTACCAAATATCTTTTCAAAAAATGACATTTCAATCTCTCCTTTTAATTTTTACTCATAATATCGCGGGCAGACACATGGGTCAGCCCCTACCAGTGAAAAGAGGAGATTAAAAAACAGCTTTTCTCCAAATATTATTTTGTCTTATTTTATTATTAAGATGTATTGCAGCAAAAAATAGAATGCAGAACATCATGGAGGCAAAAACACTGCCCGCCGCATCCTTTGCGATTATATCTTGAACATATTCACTAAAAGCATTATATTTATGTGCAAAAATCTGAGCTGCTATTGTGCCAGAGTTTTGTATAAATAAATGATTGATGTTCATGAAATAAGCTAAATTTTCATCTGTTGAGCTTGTTGCATTTGCTTCAGCGTAATTATCAGAAACACCTGATAAAACGGCAAACATCACAAAAGCAAAAGCGAAATATCTATTTATATATAAATATTTTCTTGATTCCATAATAAACACTCCAAATAAAACCTAGTTGATATTAATATTATCCTAACTATTTTAGCACAACATACACTACTTCACAAGATTCTTCACTACGTTCAGAATGACGAGGAAACAGCATCAGCTGTCACCCTTAGTAAAGGTTGAATCTTAAGTATGACCAAAAACAGTGTAAGTTGTCATCCTGAGCTTGCGAAGGATCTAATATTCTTCACTATGTTAACTATGACCCTACGTAATTAAAAAAGGTTTACAACAATATTATTAATAATATAGTCATAAACCTTAGTTTTATCCTTTTAATGATTTTTTTACCATAATCTCTTGAATATAAATAAAAACACCTACAGCCATAAAGACATCTCCGATACTGAAAACCTTCGGCCTTGGATAAGGCTTGGGCAATATGAAAATATCACCGAGAAATTTAAGCACTGTATCTTTTGCAATAACAGCATGGGTTATTACTTCACCATCTATCAATGCCTTTAGATCTCCAGCCAACCCTGCACTTATCATAGCTTCCTGGGACACCGGCATTTGACCCCCATTTAGCATAATTACTAAGAAATTTAAAAATGTGCCCAGCATAATCAGCTTAAAGGAAAGCTTGCTGATATTAAAATAAATACCTATAAACAGAAGACTGTAAGTAATAAAATGTATTGCGAAAATATTATTACTTACCACTTGGTAACCCTTATTGGATAAAAAAACTGCAATAAACTCTATTAGGAAAGCGCTAACAATCAGATACCATTTATGTATTTCTGCATCCTTCATATTGGAAAACTTGCCTCTTCTAAGCTTTCCTACAACCAATGACGTTCCGAGACCTTCAACTATCAATGCTCTTCGCTCCTTTGTTCCTTGATCATATGGATGAATTCTTCCGCTAAATGTGAATCGAAATGCTGACCTTTTCCTTCTTTAATGATAGCAATCGCTTGTTCTACTGTTAAAGCCTTTCTATAAGGCCTGTCCGAGGTCAATGCATCATATACATCGGCTATGCTTAATATCGCAGCCTCTTTGCTGATTTCTCCCTGCTTCTTTCCGTTGGGATAGCCTGTACCATCCATTTTTTCATGATGACTTAAAATAATTTGTGATACATCCTTCAGAAACTCAATATCCTGCAATATCTTGAATCCGTTTTCAGGATGATTCTTAATCTTATCAAACTCTTCCTCTGTTAGCTTGCCCGGCTTGTTAAGTATAGTTTCTTCAATGCCAATTTTGCCGATATCGTGCAGAATAGCTGCCATCTTAAGGTTCTCCAGCTTCTTCTGAGACAGCTTCACTCTTTTTCCTAATTCAACAGCATATTCGCCCACCCGCATGGAATGGCCCTGGGTATAGGGATCCTTAATTTCTATTGCCTGAGACAAAGACTTAACTGTATCTATATATACACGACGCATGTCAATATAAAGCTTATAGGAGTAACGAGCCAGTAATAGTGGACCTAAGAATAAAAATATACCTAATATGTTGTATTTCATATATGCAATAGCCATGAGCACGCCTAAGGGTGCTACAAATATACAATCTCTGGCAGCCCAAAAAACATTACTTAGCCATTTGCTTATAAATGATTCTCCGGTAACGGATGCCATAAGCCATGACATAATTGTTTCATTGATCAAGACATATACAATAATGCATGCCACTAAAGGCAAAAGCAAGTTGTTAAAATCTATGCTTCCCGATACTCCGCCAAATAACTTGTAACTTAATCCAGCAATACCCGCTGAAAATAAAATATTTGCACCATTGAATAAAGTCTTATAAATTGGAAAATTAAGTATGTGAAATCGTTTTCCATTTAGATTTATCGTCCTGAACATAATCCCTAAACTTGCAATCCAAGGTGCTTCTGGTACGCCTAATACTAGTACTGCAGCTAATCCAATAGCAAAGCCAACCGATATCGCACTTTCACTAGAGGTAGGTATTAGCAGCGATTCAGCAATTATGGCTAATATCACAAAAATAATGGTACTCCTAATATCTAATATCGAAATAGTGTTTATGGAATAAATCAAATATGTGATTCCCAACATTATTGTTGTAGTTAAACATAATTTAAGCTTATTTGACATCGCATTCACCTTTCATAAATAATGGCCGACAAAACTTACATGAATCTTATATCCAGCTTCTATGAGCTCCAGCTGCCAAAAGTAATGAAACAATTGTAACCAAAACACCAATGATTCTTTTCACGGTATGCCCTCCTTAAATACAAGGCTCCGTCTATCCGCTAATTAGACAGGCAACCGCTCCGCTAAGAAATTTTTGTCGGCCAAAAATTAACTAATTGTACTGATCTTCCTATTCACTGCTGAAAGTACCGCTTTAACAACGGCTTCGCTTTCATCAGAATTGATCAAGCTGCACCCGGACAGCAGTTCTTCCTTGCCATCAACAATATATCCAATTACACAGGTGCACAGTTCTCCACTTGAAATTGCAACGGCTCTTATATCTTCCACATAGAAGGTTTGCGCAATCTTAAGATAGTTCTCCAAAGCCAATAGCGTAGCTTCTGCAATAGCCTTGAACTTATTGTTTCTTGTCTTCACTCTTATGGTTTTACCTTCGTATAACTGACCTTCATATATCAAGGTTACGATTGCCTCAATAGAATTATCTATATTTTTTACTGAAATACCCTGCAGCTGCAATCTGACATCCTTAAAATCATTTTCACTGATCTGCGCGATACTGATTACCTTATAATCTATATTGATTCCAAACCTTGCACTGATGGCTGATTGTATATCTCTAACCATCTGTTTTATATTTCTGTCAGTACCCGCAAGTACGTGTATCTCTTCAATTTCATTGCTGGGACTGCACACCACGTTGCAGTACTTTATATCAGAAAGTTTGCATATAAGAGCCTTTAGCTCTTCTGACAAATTATCTTTTACATTTTCCACGAAAATCCCCCCATTTGGACACATTCGATGTATATATTCGACCAAAAAAAACAAACACCTTCCTTTTAAAGAATGTTCTAGGCAATAATATAATAAAAAACTATTATAAGTAAAAATTGCACAAAAAAACAGCTGATTGCTCAGCTGTTTATCTGACTTTAAAATTCTGGTTCAATCAAGCCATAGTTACCGTCTTTACGTTTGTAAATGACATTGACTTCTTCAGTGTCTGAATTTGAGAATACAAAGAAGTTGTGTCCCAAGAGCTCCATCTGCATAGCTGCTTCTTCAGCCGGCATAGGCTTCATAGCAAATCTCTTGGTTTTTACTATTTGCAGTTCTTCCTCTTCTGTATCAGGTATATTTTCAAACAATGTATCAAATCTTAAATTGTAATCCTTCATTTTTCTCTCGAGTTTTGTTTTCTGCTTATGAACCTGTTTCTCTAACTTTTCTATTACATTATCAATGGACATGTACATATCATCGGTAGCTTCCTCGCCCCTCAAAATGATGCCATTAAAAGGGATTGTAACCTCAAAAATATGTCTACCCTTTTCAACACTTAAAGTTGCGTGAGCCTCTGAATTTGGTCCTAAAAACTTTTCAAATTTTGAAAGCTTCTTGTTCACCTTGTCCTTTAGAGCATCTGTAACAACTATGTTTTTACCGCTAACTACAATACGCATATACATCTCTCCTTTCGCAACTATGATGCTACCGGTTATATTTATTTTATTCTACATTTCAATAAATAATCCTGCCGATTTATAATTTTTATAGCAAAAATTATTAAATTTTCTGACAATTTTCCCCTTATTCCATAGTTTTACTTTTTCTTCAAGTTTTATGTATAAAATGTCATATCATATTTATGTAAAGCGAACATATTCTGCATGTCCCCAAAATATCTTCCAGCAAAATCAAGGACTGATTACCCACACTTTTTTCCACATGTTTATCCACATGCATTTTATGTTTTCTGTGGATAATGTGCGTAAGTCTGTTGATAACTTGCATTTGGCTTGTTTATCCTGTTAAAAAGGTGTGAATGGCTGTGTATATTTTATAAGTATCTAATAGAACAAATTGTGAATAAATTCGACAGTGACAAGTTGTCTTTTGTCGAATTTGTTCATAATGACAGATATTCCTTATTTTCAATACATGAACAGGGTGTGATTGCTATGTCATCCTGAGGGAGGAATGACGGTCGGATCTTAAGATTCGACCCAAACTATCTTCTTGCGTCGAAGCAGTTCTTGCAATATACAGGTCTTGCACTTGTTGGCTTGAATGGAACTTGTGTTTCGCATCCGCACTCAGCACATGTTGCATCGTACATTACTCTTTCTCTCTTTGCTCCTCTGTCTCCACTAGCATTTTTTCTAGCGGATCTGCAGTCCTTGCATCTTGCTGGCTCGTTTTGGAAGCCCTTCTCAGCGTAGAACTCTTGCTCACCTGCTGTGAATACGAATTCATTTCCGCAGTCTTTGCACACTAAATTCTTGTCGTTGAACATGTAAAAATCCCTCTTTCCTTTTAGGCTGGTGTTGGTGATACGAAATATTCCGGGATTTCTACTGCCAAGACTTCGTTCTACCCAAGCACACATAACCTTATTATTTTCTTTGGCGTAAATTTGCTAGCTGACCTGGTTTTTGTCCCCACACTCGCCGTCTGGAGGTTTCGCTACCAACATTTGAGTCCCTCACTACTACCCCTCTCAACATATAGCAGATTAATTACGTGCCATGCTGGACGGACTTATTTCTAAGCCGCACCATGATCGTAGAGCCTTGCTCTGCTTACGTGGATCGTTTCGCCTGCGACTGGCATCGATTTTCAACCACAGACCTAGTTGATACACCATATCACCATTATATAACTAAATTTGCCATGTTTCAAGTACTTTAGTTGATTTAACAAAAATTAGGTTTTTGTACCTGATTTATGGAATTACAAAAGGGAAAAAGCATTCTTTTTCCCCTTTAATATCTTATTTTTTCTTGTCTATAAAAACTCCATCATTATACACAGGTTTGGGTTCATATGCGTTTAATGATCGTTTACCGGCATTGATTTTACGCAGTTCGCTTTTTACGCCTTGAAATATTTTATCCAGCTTATCTTTATTGCTGTTTTCCAGTTCCATGATTTTGTGAGCCATACCCATGATACTTTTGATATGCGTTTTTATATTTTTCATCTCGGGATACTTTTCAGTGTCAATCAGATCCAAGCTGTCAAGATTATGCGCTTCTTTCAATTTATTATAGCTGGCAAGAAAATCTTCATCAAGCTTGTCTATCTTGTCTATCACCTGCTGCTTTTTCAGTACCAGTGCTTCTATGTTGTTCGCCTCATGATCTTCTATATCCTTTTGCTGAGCCAATGTAATATTGTATATCTCTTTAAATAGCTCCAGTTTTTGCTCAATTATTAGATTCAAATCATTAATTAACTGATTATTCATAGTACCCTCCCCCGATAGCATTTCAATCTTTAATTATTTATTTACCGCTTGTGTCTGCTTCGCAAGCTTCATAGCCTGTGCCCAGGTGTCACGTAAATCTTCAGCCAAGCCAAGCACTTCTTCAACAATTGCTTTGTCCTTTTTAATATTAGCTTCGATAAGGCGATGGTTCATATAATCGTACAACGAATACAAACCACTTGAAACTGCATAATTCATATCAAGCGTACTCATAAACTCAATAATTATGTCTTGACCTCTTGTTATATAGTTATTCGTATTTTCAATAGACTTTTCTTCAATTCCTTGAATGGAAAGATTCAAAAATTTAATCAATCCGTTATAAAGCATCAGTGTTAATTCCTGCGGAGATGCTGTATTCACCATGCTGTTTTGATACTGCTGATATGCTGCATTTCTATTTATAGGCTGTGTAGTATTTAAGTTATCGCTTTGTGTCTCTTCACTTTGGGTTTGTGCAATAACTCTGTTTCGTTGAAACTGGCTGTATAAGTTGTTTTGTATAGCCATCATTCTTCCTCACTTTCAATTATTGTCCACTGCCAAATTGCTGTGCAATCCAAGAGGACTGACTGCTCATTTGCGACATTGCTTTTTCCAATGCAGCGAATTTCTGATAATACTGCTCTTCCTTATCAAAAAGCTTGTCTGTTAAAGTATCTATCAGTTGATCTTTATTTCTTATTTGGCTGCTAATATAACTGCTAATATCAATATAATCCCCTGTAAACCCAGCTTTTTCAATCAATAATCCCTTTTGGCCAGCAGTATTAGGAATTGTTGTAATATTGGACTGTATTATATCGTATAATCTATGAACTATACCGCTCTCATTATATCTTGTTGTCTTATCTGTTGCATCTAGGTTAGGCGAATAATTTATTTCTGATTCTTTATTGAAAATATTAGCTACAAGATCCGGTTTATTCTTTATGGCATCTTTTAACTTTACTTCATCAATAATAAGCTTCCCTTGTTGTGTATAGTCGCCTGTTTTTATACCTATTGAGTATACGCCGCCATTTACACCCTCTATAGACTTATAAATGGCATTTCTCATTTGAACAAGCATTCCACTTAGTAAACTGTCATTGCGAAGCATACCGGACTTAGCCTTTTCTTCCCACTTCTCAATTTCACTTTCACTCATTGCTTCCCTTTGTTCATCTGTTAGAGGTGTATAATCACTATCTCTTTCTTCTCTTAATTCTCCATTGATCTTACTAATCATTTCATTATACTTATCTACAAAGCTCTTTATATTGTTATATACCTTATCAACATCCTGTTCAAGGGTTATAGAGGTTGTGACCCCTTCCTTAAGCAGATTGTATTTAACACCATCCAGTAAAAAACTATTGTCATTTCTAGTGATCGTAGTATTATCAAGCTCAAATATTGCATCCTGTCCATTGCTAATTGTAAGACTTGTAATACCTAATTTGCTGTTAGCACCAAAAAAATCGCCTGATATTTCTTCTATTTTTATTGCATCTCCGGCCCCTTTAACCTTTGAAGTCAAGGTAAATTTGTCAGTAGCTTCACTATAACTTAGTGTAACTCCTGCTGCACTACTATTTACTTCACTGATTACATCATTCATCGTTTTTGTGGCGCTGTCAAATTCAAAGCTTACACCGTTTATTTTGAACGAAACAATACCTGAATTAGGTATAGGCATATTTGTTGCATCCAACTTCGCTGAAAGCTTCAAGCGATTTGTAGAACCTGAGGTAATATTTAATTGTGCAAGTGCATCTGTTGTTCCGCTGATTAAATTAATTTTACTGTCAGCAGCGCTAAAAGTAAGCTGTCCGGAAGAATTGCCAACCGCAATTTTTCCGCTTCCAAAAGCCTTGTCTACCTCTGTTTGTATGTATGCTTTCAATTGGTCTACATCTGTAAAGCTTCCTGATACAGCTATGTTTTTTGTTATGCCATTTAACTGCACATTAAAGTCCTTGCCGCCGGTAAAATCAAGATTAGTTATAACGGCAGTACTTTGAAGCGGCGAGGATACCCCACTACTACTAATTGTATTTGCTGCTTTGGCCAATTGTGTTACAGTAATGGAATGTGTACCGGCAACAGCATCTGCATTAGCGGTTGCTGTTACTGCAGTGGAATCTGAAGAACCTACTGTAAAAGCCTTATAGCTGTTGCTGGAACGCATATTGCTTGGAGATAAAACATCCATATAGGTGTCATTTAATTCCTTCAGAAGCCTTGTCATACTTCTATAATCGTCTCTTTTCCACTCCAACATCTGCTTGTCCTGCTTGACCTTATCAACCTTATATCTTTCTACTCTCATTAACTGCTCTACCATAGAGTCAGTATCTAATCCGGAAGCCATTCCTGTTAGTCTAAATCTGCTGTTTAGTATATTTGCTATATTATTAGCCATCTTATTTACCTTCTTTCATCAACGAAAAGACCAGCCAGTTCCCACATCTTTGCAATCATATCCTGAATCTTCCTAGGCGGAAACTCTCTTATTACTTCCTTAGTTACTGAGTCTTTCAGTACGTACATGATTGTATGTGTCTTTTCGTGTACTGTTCTTTCTATCATCCTATTATACTGAACCAAGTTCGCATTTGCCGCTTTTACTGAGTTTTCAAGCATAGCATCATTAATAACCTCATCTGATTCTACATCCGCTCTTTTTTGTTCACCTAATTCCGTTATTTTTACACCTGTTACTCCATCCGCAGCGTATTGAGCGTTTTTCGCATCCTGCACGCTCCTAGCATTAGTACTAATGCTATCTATTCTCATATACATTCCTCCTTGAATATATTCCTTAATATATATATCGGCAAAAAAAATCATACCTTAAGGGTATGATGCTATTATTTTAAAAAATATCAATATTTTCATTTGTTTATTTATTATAGTTCAATAGGCTAAGTGATTATCATCCAGGCCTTCTGATACCCATCAAAGTCCACCATATTTCTGTTTAAAATCTGCAAATGATTGTAAGTCCTCATCTTTCTTAGACAAGATAATATCTTCCACTAAATTCAACGGCCATTGTATGTTTATATCATGATCATTCCAAAAAATACCGTCATCATATTGATCATAGAACTTCTCAGAACACTTGTAAGATACAATTGAAGGTTCCAATACAAGGTATCCGTGACCACACTGTCCAGGTATTAAAAGTTGATCTTTGTTGTCTTCAGAAAGATAAAATCCCTGCCATTTACCGAAAGTTTTGGAGTCCTTCCGCAAATCAACCACAACGTCAAATACTTTACCAGAAACACAGCGTACAAGCTTGGGCTGCGTTTTCTCTCTTTGAAAGTGAATTGCACGTATTACTCCCTTGTCAGATTTGGTGTAAAATACTTCTTTTAAATCATATGAGATCCCGTTTTGCTCAAAGACCTCTCTAGAATAATCTTTTATAAAATAACCTCGTTCATCATATGCCACAAAGGGTTTTATTAACGCCAGCCCTTCTATTTCTGTCTTGCAAAATTCAAATCTCTGAATCATTTTCTTTACCTCTTTCTTCTCGCAGCCAAGCTATAGTACGCTTGATTCCCTCTTCAAAATTTACTTGAGGCTGATAGCCTGTATCTTTAACTAATTGCGAACAATCAAAAACAGTAGGTGCATGATTTATTCCATGAAAGCTTATTTCACCAAGATAAAGTGGTATTGATGGATCAATAGCATCTCTGATTTTATAAATAAAATTCCTCAGTTCCATAGGCTTGGTACTACCAATATAATATGAGCAAAATGCTTTTCCTTTTTCTCCTAATAAATAGAGCGCATTGGCGTTATCTGAAACATGTACAAAATCATAATTTTGCTCTCCTGTAGTGAATGCTGCCCTTTTTCCAGAAAGCATTAAATTAGATGCAAAATTAACAAAATTTTGTGTACGGTTTCCTTCTCCATAAGTATTAGAAAAATATCCCCATACATGGTCTATTCCTAAACGATTACATTCTGCCTTACTCATAAAATGCGATGTGATTTTTGCAGAACCGTAAAAGCTCACTGGCAAAGGAGTGGAACCTTCCTTCATAATATATGCATAGCAATCAAGTTCTGCCAACGTGCCCGCTCCGACAAAGCGCTTACATCCTAATGACGCTGCAGCATTAACAGCATCTAGCGTATATTTTGCGTTCAATAACTGCAGCTCGTAGTCACTGCGATCTTGACCTGTGGAGCCTGCCCATGCCAGATGATAAAAAACATCAATATCTTTATCGGAAATCTGCTGAGTAATTTGCTTTATTTCTGACATGTCCGAAAAAACAACTTGCACATTAGGGAGATTTTGAATAGATGAAATATCAGACTTTTCATTTCTTACAACCGCCAAAACGGATACCCCTTTATTGCTAAGTTCCTTTAATAGCCAACTTCCAATAAAACCATTCGCTCCGGTAACAAGAGCCTTCTTCATTTTATATCCTCCAAATATTCCTTAATCTGATTTTCCATGCAATGATCTACATTACCACCAGATAGATAAATCTTGCTCCATTCTACGGTTTTTCCTATTGCATCATGAATATGCCACTGTGGCTGCCAGCCAAATACATTTTTGATTCTGGAAGAATCCAGCTTTAAAAAGTTTGCTTCATGAGGCGCATGGACTTCAGCAATATTTTCCCAGGATGCTCCATCCCCCCATGCATTGCAAAACAAATCTGTTAAATTGCCAGTAGTAACGCAGTCAATATCATCCGGTCCAACGTTATAACACCCAGCAACGGATTTATTGTTATATTGCTCAAGTGCTACCATCAAGTATGCACAGACAGGTTCTAATACATGCTGATAGGGGCGTATAGAGTGTGGGTTTCTAATAACTATTTTTTGACCATTTTCCACAGCACGAACACAATCGGGAATAATGCGATCTTTAGAAAAATCACCGCCCCCAATCACATTACCTGCACGGCAAGTAGAAATCGCAACTGCATCAGCATGGCTAAAAAAAGATTTTCTATAGCAGCTTGTAACTAACTCTGAACAGGATTTAGAATTTGAATATGGATCATAGCCATCCAAATGATCATCTTCCCGATATCCCCACTCCCACTCATTGTTTTGATATACTTTGTCTGTTGTAACATTAACAAAAGATTTTACGCTGCTGCAGCTTCGAACAGCTTCTAGAATATTTACCGTTCCCATCACATTCGTTTCATAAGTGTATACAGGAATATGATAGCTTTCCCGTACAATGGACTGCGCAGCCATATGAATGACTATTTCCGGCTTGAAAGCATTCATGCATTTCTTTAATTGCTCTAAGTTGCGTATATCGCCTATGGTTGAAGAAATATAACTTCCGACATTTGCAACCTCAAACAAATTTGGTGCAGTTGGTGCCTCCAACGAGTAGCCAGCAACTTCTGCGCCTAACATCGCAAGCACCTTACACATCCACGAGCCTTTAAAACCAGTATGTCCAGTAATCAAAACCCGTTTTCCACGATATAAATCTAATTTAAACATTAATCTTCCCATACCTTCCATGGAGCCTGTCCATTATTCCATAAAGCTTCTAACAGGTTTTTATCACGTAATGTATCCATACACTGCCAGAATCCATGATGCTTATAAGCAGCCAGTTGCCCTAATTTTACTAGCGTCTCAAAAGGATCTCTTTCTAAAATAGTGCTGTCTCCTTGAATGTAGTCGAAAATTTGTGGTCCTAAAACCATAAAACCGCCGTTTATCCAACCTCCGTCTTCTTTTCCCTTTTCAGTAAAGCTGGTTATGTTTTGTTTGCTATTAATTTGTAAAACGCCGAACTTTCCACCTGGCTGAGCAGCAGTCAGTGTTGCAATTTTTCCGTGCTCTTTATGGAAAGCTACAAGTTCATTAATATTCACATCGGAAACACCGTCTCCGTAGGTCAGCATAAACGGCTCATCACCGATATATTTCTGTATGCGTTTTATTCTACCGCCGGTTTGAGTATTTAATCCAGTGTCAACGACAGTAACCTTCCAAGGCTCTGCAACATTGCTGTGTACAATTATGTCATTATTGTTTGCAAAATCAAAGGTTATGTCTGAACGGTGCAAGTAATAATCCGCAAAATATTCCTTAATTACGTATCCCTTATAACCACAACATATAACAAAATCGTTATAGCCATAATGGGAATAGTATTTCATAATATGCCACAATATAGGTGATTCATCTATTGCAATCATTGGTTTTGGTTTCAAGTGACTCTCTTCACTGATGCGAGTCCCCAGTCCCCCTGCTAAAATTACAACCTTCATAGTGAGTCTTCCCTTCTCATAAAAATTTTGCCTCTAATAGCTTAACCATTTATTTTTCCATATCCTCATAGTCTAGCTTCCCTTTGGCTTGTACTGCAGCAGGAACATACCCTCCCCCACCGCAATAATCACAGGCTTTCAAATAGGGAAGACGACGGATGTATTCCCATTTTGCTTGCAGCACAGCACCGTCCATCTCGGGATCCTCTAAGTGAATGATTTCATTTTCCGTGTTTCCAATCGGTCTTATTGCGGGATGCAGTTGGCGCTCACAAAAATAAAAAATGCCATCTGGTGAAATTCTATAATTACACTCTGCCTGCATACAATTATTAAAAACAACTTTTTTTTCATCATCAGTATAATTCTTATTACTGACAGGACCATAAGTCACCCATGACAAGCCATCTTGATTATAATTACTTTTTGAGTACACCATACCGCTGCTTTTGCATGCGTTGTCAACCTCGTTACAATACTTGCTAAGAGAAGGACCATAATCGCTGTATGTAAAATAACTAATATAGGAAGCCAATTCATTATACTGTTCCTGAATAGGAGGGAGCGTTGCATTAGTTATAAGAACAACAGATAACGCCTTATCTATTTCTACCACTTTCCGGGTTAATTCTAATAAACGAGGGTGTAAAAATGGTTCACCACCAAATATTTGCACCCATCGTATACCTTCTACCATACTGAACATTTTTTCCACAGCAGAAAGGATCATTTCCACATCAGCGTCCTTACCTGGCTTTTTGTAGGGTATCAGCATGCCACAGTCCCTGCAATTCAAAGTGCATCTGTCCGTAATGACTATACTTAAGCGTTGCAATACATTATCTGAATGCCTTAAATTGTAGATTGTTTGTGCATAATTTGCAGAAGATATACCGCGTTTTAATACCTTTACATTATAAATGTAGTGAATGACATCTGCTGATACGATAGTACCTGTATGGTTTAATATCCTAGCCTGTTTTGCCGCCTCTTCTTCCCTACCGTATGAATTACCCATAACCCCTACACAAAGTATGAATATGGCTGTTGGATATTTACTGATTGCTTCCTCCACTGATAAAACAGGAAATCCATGCATATCTGTACCATGCAGCTCTTTGTTTATATCACAGTAGCAAATAGGCTCTCTCCCTAAATGTCTTAGTACTTTTAATGCCATTTGTCCAAGAATACCTGCGCCCCAAAGGATAATAGAAGCAGTGGAGTTTCTTAATTCATATTCTGTCTGCAACAAAGCTTCTTCATAATTCACTTCGATTCATCCTCCTTCCATATAGTGATTGTCACTTTTTTATCTTGATTATGCAATTATCCGACTGTCAGGAATACCTAGTCCGACTAACTGTTTCCTAAATACCGGAATTAAATGTTCGTAAGACGTAGTGATGACTACTAAAGCCTTTTCCTTTTGATCCTCAGAAAAAGCTCTCAAGCGTTCAGGCAGCATGCAAGGATAACTCTGAAACAACAACGCTTCCTTGCTCGAATCATTGTCAAAAAAACCCTTTACTTGAAGATTCCAACGCTTCAAAAGAAGAAGCGTCGACTCGCCGCATATACCTGTCGGAAATACATAAATATCTTCGCTTGTATATTGCTGAAGTTTGTAAAGCAAATTTGCTTCCTGAAGTTTAGTAAACATCATTAAGCCTTGAAGCGCACCATAACGATCAACCAGATCGCAAAATTCTGATAGCGGTGCAATATTATATTCACGTAAGCTCAAAAAATCTTCTTTATAGGTATCGATAATATCTGCCATTTTCATATACCCTTCTTCTGTAATTGTAGTGCATACACTTGCATAAAGACTATAGAACTTATGTAATTGTGATCGTATCAAGGCCTGAACATTTTCATTTTTATTATAAGTGAACCATGCTTTCATAGATATTAATCCGACTAAGAAGCCTGCTCCTGTTTTATCACCTACACGTGTGGCAGACAGACTGCCCGAACGGCATCTATATACATAAAAAGGTTCCTTCATGAATTCTATTGACTTTGCTCCGGATAAAATATTGAGCACATTAATTAAATCACCATACAACGATTTATTAATTAGCTTAGAATATGCTTCTAGATTTTCATTAAAAAATTTTGTGAAATCCTCACAAATCTTTAAAATATCGTTTTTGACAATAAATCTCCACTGTACCGTGTGAAAGTTTGGTACGGTAGCAAGATATTTCAGTGCATCTCCATATGAGACTCCATTAATCCTTTGGGGATCAAAACTTGCATCCTGAAAGGAAGAGCTTCCTGTTTCTACATCACTGAGAAAAGTACCCATAATAGCATCCGGATATCGTTCTTGAATAATCCCTGCAATTCTTTTGAGAGATCCGGGAGTAATATAATCGTCTCCATCAACAGTCATAAAATATTCTCCCTGCATTTCAGCCCGTGCATAAGTATATGGACGTCCAATAAAAGTAGGCAATGGAAATTTCTTATACTTAATTTTATCAGGATATTTTTCTGCATATCTTTCGCAAATTTCGATGCTCCGATCTGTAGAACCATTATCCACTAAAATTAATTCATAATCATTAAAATCTTGTGTTAGAATACTGTCCAAACATTGTTCTATGTATTTATCCAAATTAAATACTGAAACATGAATAGTCAGTAATGGGACTCTCTCTGCACTCATTACGCTCAATTATACTCACCCCCATCAATTTAAACCATCAACCTTCATAATCTTTCTTAATCTTGTCCAACGCCTGATGCACTTGAGACCTATGTTCACTATCTGCATCATCTGCAAGTAATTGCCAATCTTCCAGGTCTGGATTCTGAAGGATATCAAAGTTTTCCTCTAATTCAACCTGCTTGTCCGCTGACCAAAGATTATAAAACATATCTAAGGAATCGCACTGAGATACTCCATCATAGCAGGCACTCTTAAGCGCTCTAGCCTCGGGATGAAAAAGCTTGATTTCCTCTAAGCCAGGAAGAGAATACAACACGCCAGGATTTATTACTACACTTTTCAATCGCTCTATTATTCCTTCTGGAATTTCAGAGTGCTCTTTCATCAAACAAATCCAGTTGTCTCCAGCAGCCTCAATAGCTTTATTCAGAGTCCGTCCGAAGCTTTGCAGCTGAGGAGATACTACAATCACCTCTTCATGGCCTGTGACAGCAGACTTTAGCTTATCTGCAATCTCTTGTTCAGTAGCAAACTGTATAATATGATCAAGGCTTCTCTGAAGCTTCTTAAGTTTTTCTTTTATGCCGACACCGGTTTGACAAAACACAATTCCTTGGATTTTCCCTGGGAAAAGGATACTGTTATCTCTGGATACTCTTTCATTAAAATCAGTAAGGTAACGATTCTTAGTATCCGGCATCTGCTGCCCCGGCTGCGGATTGCTCATATCCATAACTGAGACTCTGCCTGCTTTCAGCTTCGGACTGCCAACCTCCTTAAGCCTTTCATAAAGCATAGGAGAAACGTCATCAATTTCCTCACTAGAAAGCCGTCCGCTGTGAAACAATGCACCACCGCAGATTTCACACCAATTCAGCTGATAGCCGAAATCCTTAGGCTCCCTTTTCCACCAGTCCGGCTCGATGGGCCAACCCCCAGGACCATCAAACAGCATGTCAAGAGCAGCTGCCACTTCGCAGAAAAATGCACCTTTCGGAGTGATAGAAGCACTCCACATATTTTGTATTAGACAGTTGTCCCTCATCGTTATCCATTCATCGTCACTGATATCCATTTCTTTTCTGCTTGCCAAAAGCGGCTGGTGTAAAGAGGGATTGTCGTGATCATTAATGCTTTGATAGCTGAAGGTATCCTGTATTAATTCAAAGTTTTTATAATACTGCTTTGTAACAGAAGTCCACAAGCCCACTCCCTTGCATTGATTCAGACACTCATCTCCAAAATAGTTTTTGTCTCTTATATATCTTGGGAAATTCAATATCGGCTTTCGTGTCGTATGAATCGGATAGTCCAAAGGATGCTGTTCAGCCAAATACCTTGCAAAACGTTCAAATTGCGGATGTAGAGTTGGTTCTCCGCCCATTATACCAATGCAATGATCAAAGCCTTCCAAGGATTTCACTGCTTTCTGAAAGGTATCCCAATCCATAAAGAAATTTTTCTTATGATGTCCGCAAAAACGCGTACAGTTAGAGCACTGATGTACACATGCATTTGTAACTTCAATTTGAATGATTCTCATATCTTTTGGTGAACGCATATTTTTCTCCTTTAAACTTATATTGCATACAAAACTGTCTCTACCTGAAAAAGCGTATAATGTCGAATATAAAACTTATAATCCGGCACTAAGCTTTTGATATAAAGCGGAATATCCAACAGATCTTCGGGCTTGTGATATAAGCAAATAGCTAGTTTTGGGCGATGTTTCTGAATAGTTTGCTTAGCTCCCTTTAAAGCCTCCAGCTCTGAACCCTCGATATCCATCTTAATAAAAGTCGCCTTTTCTCCGTTTAGCACCTCATCCAAGCTTACAGCATTGATCTTAAACGTACCAGAATCGTTAACACGAGAATCTCCTGCACCAGAATTTGTAAAACTTAAAACTTCATTCCTGCTCCACAAACCAGCATTGACCAATTGTAAATGATCTATTTGCTTTTTCTGAAATAGCTCACTACAGATTTCAAAATTAAGAGAGTCAGGTTCAAAAGCATATATCTTTTTATATTTTCCATGGCACCAGTTGATGAAGTCTAAGGAGGATTCTCCATGATAACAACCCGCATCAATGAACACTTCTTCTTCAGAAGGTCTAAAAATCTCTTCTACAAAATATTGACGCCCTAGAGGAGGACAGCCATCCATTATGTTACCAGCGACAACTCCCATGTCTATAAGTTGTTGCATTACTTCCTGTACATAATTTTGAATTGTAATAATGACATAGGCATCCGGATACTGATTTATTAGTTCCTGCGGTGAAATTACCGGTAGCCCACAGTGCTTTGTTCCATGTTTTGATTTATCGTTATCACAGAAACTATCTGCACGGTACCCGCAATGTTTCAAAAACTCATAAAAGACACGTCCATTTATGCCGGCACCAAACAAAACCACTTTTTTATCTGAATTCATATCTTTGTTCGAGGGAAGATGCTTTAAAAAGCTCCAGAATTCTCCCTCCAAATCAGAATGATAATCACGGTATAAACGATATGCCATATCTGAAATGTAGGAATGATCATTTGTCAAGCTGTATAGAAGTCTCTGCTCTAATATTGTTTTAGATTCTTTATCCATCAAACTCTCATACAGTTTCTGAATTTTATTATAAGTACTTTCACAAAACTCTGTCATTTTATTATTCCTCTTTCTTATCCACAATTTGGTATACCATTTGAATCATCGAATGAATTCCTTCATCTTCTTTCCAGAACACTCGGGCAATTTCTGCAGTTTCCACAGCTTGTCCGTAGTTTTCAAGTGTAAGATTAAGGTACATTTCAAAATAAAGTGTCTCTCTATCCAAAGGAATTGAAGAAGTCAAAAAATTAAACTTATCTAAAGCCAGTTCCAAATTTCCACTGTCAATTGCTTGTGCAAGCTCCTGCTTTGCAGAAACGTGTATATCACTCAGTGGGGCATTCATTGCTTGAATTACCAATTTTGTCTTTGTTGTGTCGATATTAGTCTCCGTACCGCTTCCCCAGTGGTATTTATTTTCCGGATCGCAGAGAGCTGAGAGAAGCCATATCTGCCGCTCTTTTTCCTCATAAGTCTCTTTTGTACCCTCTATCAGTCTGACCAAGAAATAGCGTTTTAGCTTGGAGCGTTCCAAATCATCTAAACCGTCTAACACTGCCTCTACTGATTGCTGAAGCAAGCTGTATATTTCTGTTGAAAAGACTTCTGTACACTGGAAAAACAATTTCTCTGATAAAGGGTAAGATATGAATTCAATTTTCTCAGCCGAGGTCATTGATTTGGACTTAACGGCTAAGATAATTAAATCCCTGACATGGAAATAATAAACCTTCAACAGAAAAAGCTGCACTTCCTTCGTATCTATATGATATGTTTTTGCTGTTTCTATTCCTAATTCATATAATATTTTACCTTCACAATATCGCTTTACGTCAAGTAGTCTATTATAGTCAGACGACTTGCGGATGCGGTAAAAATGCAAAGGTTGCGCTACACTAACCGAGGTCTGAACACAATTGTTCATTAGTTTTAAAACCTGATAAGTGTCAAAACCATTGATAATTTCTCCTGTATATGGAGCTATTATATCTTTCTGCAGCCAAAGGTCCATGGAATACAATTTACCCCAAAAAGGCCGCAAAGAGCCATAAAGGTTAATAAAATCCGTTTCCTTTATTACATGATTTTTTATAACTAATTCAGGTGGAATACGTACTCCTGCAGCATCAGGATCCTCATCTTTGAACATGGTTGTCCCGCCAATCACCATGTCTGCATCATACTTTTTCCCAGCTTCGTACATAATCTTGACGAAATCAGGATGATAGTAATCATCAGAATCTAATATAGCTACATATTCTGCATATTCCTTTGAAAAAATCTTAAATTTGTTATATAAAGCAATAGCCCCTTCACGTTCTTTATCCGTGTGCTGATTATTAACTTTATAATGGTAGCAGAAAATACGCTTATCCCTTGCTGCATACTCATCACATATTTCACCAGTTCTGTCCGTAGAGCCATTATCATCTATCCAAAGAGCCCAATCCGGCTCCGACTGCTTGATTAAGCTGTCTAAGGCTTGTCTAATATATCTTTCTGTATTATACGCCCGCATATGAAACCATACTTTTTTAGACATTTCTTATTTCCTTTCCAATAAAATACCTTGAAGATCTTATCATCCTCTTTTAAGTTTCGGTACATAGGCATATAGTTTTTTCCACTTATGAATAATCTGATAGTTTGGATTTGCCTCCAAAATCAAACGTTCCAAGACTTCCTTATCATCAGGTAAATGATAAGTACAAATAGCCAGCTTTGGTGCATGATTCTTCAAAATATTTCTTGCACCTTTTAGCATTTGGCGTTCGCTTCCTTCTATATCACATTTTATGAAATCAACTTTTTTAAGATTATTTTCTTCTGCAAAACTATCAAGAGTTATGGTTGGAACAATCACCTCTTGAGAGATTTTATAGTGGTTAGAATAAAGTAAAGTAGTATCAAATACGCTATTGATACTATTTGCATCATTATAACAATAAAAAGATATTGTACCATCCTTATCTGACACTGCTTTAGGTATGATGTGAAAATTTTCCGGATATATTTCCTTATTTTTATCTAATATTGGGATAGTGTCAGGTGTTGGCTCAAAGGCATAAACCTGGCAATTTTGTGCTGCTGCATAGGCAGAGAAAATACCTATATTTGCACCACAATCCAATACAACATCCTTATTTTCTAACTGTATTTGATTATATTCATATAAACCTTCATCTATCAAAGAGTCATCTCCTAATAATGGCAGAATCAAATCTTTTGCTTCCCATAAGAATGAACGTAGGGTTTCTTTATTCATTAACCAAGGATTTATAAACTTGAATTTTTGTAAATCTAATATACTTTGGTTTATATCAATTTGCTTTTCTCCAAAAAATTTACTTAAAAGTTCAGAATGATACTCGAGTTCAATGCAGTTTACATCATCTACTTCGATAGGCCTGATATTCGAAAACCCGCTCTTTTTTAGGTTCTCAACAGCATTATCAAAAAAATCATGATGGAGGGATAAGAAAACGCCAGTTTCACTCGGCTCAAAGGGAATAGCAGAGGAATGATATACCGGAAGTCCCTCTATTGACCCTACAGTCGGTTGTCCGTCCGAAACTACAAACCCATCTATATGTTTTTGATATGATTTTAAATAACTCAATGTATATTTTCCTAATCTTCCAGCACCATATAAAAGAATACGTTCGTGTTTATCGCAAAACTTTAATAGCTCATGTTCTGGATTTCGGAAGAATTTATGATTATCCATAATTAGTGCTCCTTATTAATTACATATTCTCTCATCAGTCTTATTTCTCGTTCCGTTACCCATTCTGAAGACAAAATTTCCAGCTGATTATCTCGAAGCTTTTCTATCATGTCTACACACTGACTTTCACAACCTTCTCCATGTCCTATTTTAATTTTTTCTACCATGGAAATCATATAGGAATAGGAGGCGTAGCGTACCTGAGGCGCTAATTCCGGAATTTTATCAGAAATATACCTCACCCGTTCTTCTTGCATTTTTAGGTATTGGTCTAGGATAGCTGAAGTAATTTTGTTCTCTGTGATAAAAGCAGTAACATTGTCGGCATGTTTATGAAAACGATAAGTAGGATTGCCACGCACCACTACTTTTTCTGCTTCTACAAACAACTTGTACACTACATGAATATCATCAGGACCAAAACATGGTATAAAAGCAATTTTGTCAAACAATGACTTACGAAAAATTTTTGTAGGAGGCGCTGCATTGAATTTTTCTCGTTTTAAAAATTCAGATACAGCCTCTACCTTATTCCAAATATAAACTTCATCATAATCAAACTTAGGAACAATCTTTGTTTCATACTCATCTACACATCCTGTAACGGCAATGTCTGCATTATACTGAGTTATCGAACTGTATAAGAGAGAAAGGTAATTTTTTTCACAATAATCATCATCATCAACAAAACAAATATAATCTGCTGCTGCCTTTTGCAATGCATAGTTTTTTGCACCTGCCGGACCCAGGTTTTCCGGCAAAGTAAATAATCGTATACGATTATCTTGTTTTTCATATTGTCGACATACCTTGTCGGTATCATCTACTGAACCATTATTAATGAGCAGCAACTCGTAATCTGTAAAGTCTTGCCCCAAGATACATCCCATCATACGCGGAAGCATATCAGCCCGGTTGTAAGTGCTTAATGCAACGCTTATCTTTGGTTGTTTCATCATCTATATCTCCCTATAAAACTGCTTTTTATAATTATATTACATATATCGACAATAAGTCTCATAATTTTTAGTAACAATATATTCCTTGCCTTCATTAAGATAAAATATATGGCATTAACAGTTTCTCTATCTCCCTTTTCCATTCTGAAAAAGCCGGTAATAAGTCACTAGACATATGATTTATCAACAAAACGCTATCGTTCAGCTTAAAAATATCAATTAATTTATTGAACTTATCCGACATACCGGCTTCCAATACCTGCAGATTATTAGCAGGCAGCTGCTCCAATAGCGGGCTAAGAGCACTAATAATACTCTCAACTCCTGCCAATACGTCATATATCATCTCTAATGCCTCTTCACCTTTTCCGTCAACTATAAGAGCACTTGTATGTTCAAGTCCCTCTTTTAAAGTATCCAACAGCCCAAGGGTCTGGTTAAAAACCTGTGAATTCTTACTCATTTTATGCCTCCTAAATTTCTAAATATAATAGCTTAGTTTTATGCATTTAAGCATCCATTTTTTATTAATATATTTCATTAATCTTGAGTGCTGGGTATATATATGAGTCCATGACACAATACCCTATTCCTCAATACAGCCTCTGCAGCTTCAGCAGAATGATCTGGCAAAGCAGCTGTCGTGCTTCCCGGTATCTCTCTTATGGAGTATACTTCACATAAAATAGCGCCTTCAACTTGATCTGGCATGAAGTATTTGCTTATCTTCACCAAATCTTCGTCATGGACAAGCAAGGTTAAGTTATCCCCCTGTTCTACATCTGGCAGTCCCGCATGTCCTTTTATAACTACATATCGAATGCTTTCTTCATTTACATTCTCAAAAAATTCTTCCAGTGAAATGTTAGAATCTATATAACGTACTGTAGACATTGAAAATGCTATTCTTTGTTGAATTAGCTCTGCCTTTTCTTCTTGTCCCTGTACTTCGTATACGTATTTCAAGTTATAGAGCAAATCAAAGTTTTTAGGTTCTATTCCAAGTCCTACTTTTATAATTGTCTCTGCTTCTTCCAAGTGGTTTTCCATTATGGCAATAACTGCTTTCATAGACAGGATCTGAATATCATCCTTTTGGACTCTTTCATATTCACATATCAACTTATGTGCCCTCAACAGATTCCCGTTATCAATCATTGTTTTTATATTTTCTTTTACTGCATCTTTATAATTGTTTAACTCATCGGCAAACTTCTTTAGATATATTTCTATACCTTTTGCCATATCGGGATATATAGCCAATGCTTTTTTCAAATATCGGATATACCCAACCTTATCATTCACCTTCATCTCTTCAGCGTGATTCATATAAATGAGCATGGCTTCTTCTTCATTTTTAACATCAACTATCCATTCGTTAATAATTACATTCTTGCTATAAATCTGATTCATGTACCATATACCGTCTTTTATGTATTGATTAAAAACTTGCTCATATTTTTCTTCTTCAAGCATTCCTGACTGTATTAAAATCTTCCCCAGCGCTTTTCTTATCCTAATACTATCCACAGTATTAGCTTCAAATTCTTCTTGTAAAAATGATAAGATATAATCCCTACACGCTTTCTTAAATCGAATCATTAAATAACCAAAAAAAACTTCCAGAGTTTTATCACGCAAATACGCCAGCGTTTCAATACTTAATCGATTATGCTTCAGAAAATAATAGAAAATTTCTCCATAGTATATAGGCAGCTTATTGAAATCAGTACCTTCTAACCTTGTTATATAAGCTTGATTAAAACATGAGTGATTTTGCTTGTCTTCGATTCTTATAGTATTAAGAAAAGAGTATATACTATCCCCCTTCGAGAATATTTCTATCAAAAGACTTTTCTCTTGTTTTCCCAAAGCAGACATTTCATATTCTAAACTGTTTGTAAAAACATGAACCAATGTTTCATAACCAGTTAATGTTTTTGCTTCATAGAAATCTTTAAGTCCAGAATACCAGCCTAATCTGATAAAAGCGCTGATAATAGAAGGCAAAGCATTCTTCAGTAAATCATGTTCACTTATTTTGTCTTTACATTCCAATACCTTTTCAAACTGTTTTTCTTTAAAATATAAAATGCATAGCTCTGCATAAGCATGCTCCAATAAATCAATAGTACACGAGGTAACACTAATATCCTTTGAGCCTTCAAAATCTTCATAATGACTGACCATATCCAAATAGATCTGATAATTTCCGATTGACTCAATATTTTTATACTGGTTACTCTGAGCTTTAGCTAAAAAATAGTATAAATCAGTATACCCATTTTTCATCGCCAGAGCCTCTAAGCATATTTCCTCTAACTCACTATATTTTTTACTTTTATTGTAAACAATAGCTAAATGATGATATACATTCATACAATTACTTAGGTTATTGGTCTTTTTAGCTATTTCATATGCTTTCAAATCAGCTTCAAGAGCCTCTTCATAGTCACCATGTGCAGCATAAGACTGAGCAAGCTGATACCAATAATAAATTCTATCTGGATTTTTCTTAAGTTCATTTATTAAGATTTGAGTGTTTCTCAGATATTTTTTTTCTGCTTGCTCAAAGTCTCTTGAGATATATCCATAATGTAAAATATCTGATTTAAAATAGTATAAAGGTTTCTTTATATTAGCTTGTTCATGAATTGCACCTATAAACTTAAGTTCCTTATCTCTTCTAAATAATCTAGGAACAAATGCCATGGAGTATTTTTTTTGGTCTTCTGCAGTAAAATTCTTAATTCTTAAAACACCTGTGTTATATTTAATGCTTTTATTAGATTGGAAAAAATCAATAAACTCATAGGGATCTTCTATAACTTCATCTCCATCTATAACTAAACCCCATTCACCCTTGGCATAGCTAATCGTTATATTTCTCATAGCTGCGAAATCATTTTCCCATGGATGAAAATATACTTTGTTAGTGTATTTTCTTGCAATTTCTACAGAATTGTCCTCTGAACCTGTATCCACAATGATTATCTCTGTTTCTACAGCAGCTTGAATAGGCTTTATGCTCATAAGACATTGTTCCAAGTGCTTAGATTCATTCTTTATCATCATTACTACGCTTAACTTCATTTGCTTTCCCTCCGGAGTTATTGTTAAAAAATATATCTTTTTATTAAAAAGGAGGTAGAATCCTACCTCCTTTTTAATAACTATTATGCTTTTAATACCAAGTACTAATCAATTATCTTAATAATTGAAGTACGCCTTGTGGAGCTTGGTTAGCTTGAGCCAACATAGCTTGAGCAGCTTGGTTAAGGATATTTGTCTTAGTAAATTGCATCATTTCCTTAGCCATATCTACGTCTCTGATTCTTGATTCTGCTGCTTGCAAGTTCTCTGAAGTTGTATCAAGATCCTTTATTGTCATTTCCAATCTGTTTTGGTTAGCTCCTAGGTATGAACGAGCAGCATTTACAGTCTTTAATTGAGCATCTACACCGCTTAGAGCTGTTTTTGCAGTAGCTTGTGAGCTTAAGTCATATCCGCTTACAGCTGTATCTACTGCTGTTAATGTGAAGGATGTAGCTGTTAAAGTTAGTGTTTGACCAGCATCACCGATTGCAAGTTCGATATCAGCAGCACCAGTTCCTAAAAGAACCTTGCCATTGAATTTTGTGTTAGTTGCAATGTTGTTAATTTGATTGCTTAGCTCATCAACTTCTTCTTGGATTCTTTCCAAGTCGCCTGTTGTAGCTGTAGCATCATATGTTCCGTTTGATGCTTGTGTTGCAAGCTCTTTTACACGTACAAGGATATCACTTACTGATGACAATGCACCTTCTGCTGTTTGGATAAGAGAAATACCATCTTGTGCGTTCTTTGAAGCTTGGTTCAGGTTTCTGATCTGAGCTCTCATCTTTTCAGATATTGAAAGACCAGCAGCATCATCGCCTGCTCTGTTGATTCTAAGACCTGAAGATAGTTTTTCCATTGACTTTGCAGCGTTGTTCGTGTTGATACCCAATTGTCTGTGTGTGTTCATAGCCATTAAGTTGTTGTTAATTCTCATTATAAATTCCTCCTTGAATTTTAAGTCAGAATCCTTTCTGACTGTTTTTTATTAGCTAAGAGCTCTACCGTCACGGGCCCTGTGCGATGTTGCTCTTTTTGCTTTATGTTAGTAATATCGGATAGCTTGTACAATAACTTTATACCCGATAAAAATATTTTTATATATTTTTCTTAATTGCAATATTTAGCTTTTGAATATCAATATGATCTGATTCAGCGGACTTCTTATTTTCCTGCTCGATCTCCAGCAGCAATTCTTTTCTAAATACCTTCATGCTTTTGGGAGCCTTTATTGCCAGCTTTACTTTATCATCGCTAATATCAGAAATAATTATTTCTATATCTTCACCTATTAAAATGGACTCATTTTTCTTTCTAGCCAGAACCAGCAATTAAATCACTCCTCTCTGTACAGTTTGTACTTAATGCCATATCTGCTATCATTTAAAACTTCTTGTGCTGCCTTATTATTAACTGTGTTTACAACAATTGGAGCTGTGAGATTTGCCGTAATATCCTTGATATCCTCAGTGATAGTAAGTATTGAATACAAACAAATATCTGCCGGTTTATCAATTTTAAGGTTTGCAACTGTATCTTCACTTATATCAATTTCATAGTCTTCTACCAATAAGAAAGGATTTATTAATATAAAGCAAACATTCGTTTCTTGCAAAGACTGCATATAGCTTAATGCTTCATTTCCCTCTACAGGCAACAAAACGAAGTTATTTAGCTTATTAAAACCCGGCAATCCATGCTCAAAACTTATGATATCTTTTTCTTCTATCTCAATATTGCCAAGAAACTTAGTATTTATAAGCATTATTCTTTCTCCCCCAATACACTTTTATTATTTATTTGAATCTTATAGAGATTCGATCTTACCTCAGAATGACCACGCTGCGCTTTAAGATCCTTCGACAAGCTCAGGATGACACACTTCGTGTAGGATAACAATGTTTACCCCTACAGTTTTTTGTCTATTTCATTTCCTATAAATTCTATATTTATCTCTGGTCTTTGCCTCAAATAAATCTCTACATCGCCGACCTCAACATCTATTAAAGGTTTGTTTGGATTTGATTTTATATCTACATAGCCTTCATCAACCCTGATATCCACAGTGCCTCCAACAAAGTCTATAACCGGTCTGCTTTTTGGCATTGTCTCGATGTCAAAGACATGTGAGGTAAAGGAATTATTAAAGGCTATTTCTGCTATGGCATCGACATTGTTTTCAATGGCAGCCATCATATTTCCCTCATTAACTCTTCGGGCTATTCCTTCTAGAACCGCCTGTTTGCCATCATTTGCATGTTCCCTTGCAAGTGTAGTGAAATCCTTCAGTCCGGATTCATTAAAGCATTGTCTTTGATCTATACGCACCTGTATTTGCTCTGTATGCATTTCCACCTTTGGATGTTTAATCGCCATTTCAAAGTCAGCCTTAGGCTGAGAGATACTCATATTAGCAGGTGTGGTATTGATTCCTATCAACCCGTCGGTTTTTGAGATCCTAATCATATAACATCACCTATCTTAGAAAATCGATTAGTGTAGGTTGTATGATCCTTGCGCCGCCTGATAAAGAAGCCTGATATACACTTTCCTGCATCTTGAGGTTCATGATAACCTCTGCCATATCTGCATCTTCATTCTTGGATAACAAGTTCTTTAAATTTAAGGTATCATCATCAATTCTATTAACTGTTAAATCTAATCTATTGGTCTTAACACCAATTTCAGCCTTAATTGCATTCAAATTATTAAAATGTACATCTAGCCTTTCTGCACCGCTATTAATACCCGCTGTATTATCTGCTTCCAAATCAGTTACCAGCTGTTCAAAAACCCTTATCATATGTGAAGCCTGGCTAGTTGCAATATCCGTAGTTTTATCAATAGGATCATCTAAGTCACCGGAAGCAGCTACCTTACCGAATATTGTTTGTGCTGTGAAATTTATAGTCATCCTATCGCCTATTCCTACATTGAATTCTATATCTTCAGTGCTCTTAAGAGCTTGAGCAGGATCAGTTGCATCCGCTTTTAAAGAATACTTGCCATCCTCATCAAAAAGAGGTTTATTGGTCTTATACCCTGTAAATATATAGCTTCCGGCATAAGTAGTATTTCCAACGCTAATCACTTGCTCCTTCAGTTGGTCTATCTCAGCTGCTATTGCTTTTCTTTCGTCTACTGAATTGGTTTCATTTGCAGCTTGAGTAGTTAATTCCTTTGCCCTATGAAAAATATCAGTAAGCTTGCTAACAGCCATTTCAGTTGTTTCCATCCAGCTCAATGCATCCTCTGTATTTCTCTTATACTGTTCCATATTGGCTACATCCGTATTCAGCCTTAAGCTTCTGGACACTCCGATCGGATCATCAGAAGGTAATGAAAACTTCTTGCCTGTTGATAGCATCTCTTCTGTCTTGCTCATCCTGGACAGATTCTTATTCATATTTCTCATCATTGAGCTTAGCATCATACTATTTGTTATTCGCATATTGGCACCTCACTATCTTCCTACCATTCCAAGTCTATTAATCATCGTATCCATGATGCCATCAAGAGTT
>JAQSYD010000029.1 GCA_029256325.1 Clostridia bacterium | reverse complement strand
GGAAATTTATCAAACAGGTTTAGAATTAATCAATGAGCATTGGCATGGAAGTCCAATGATTCGTTTATTGGGTATAGGCATTACTAATTTTCAGGATACCGAAATGGAGCAGCTATCCTTTTTTGATGAGCTAGGCTTAGAAGATAAAAATGAGAAGGAAGAGAAGCTGGAACGTGCAATAGATAAGATTCGAGAAAAATTCGGAAACGATAAAATAAAACGAGCAAAATCATTTTAGAAGCAACATAATAAATAAAGCTATGCAAAATTCCTTTGCATAGCTTTATTTATGCATTATTTTTATCATTTGTGAAAAAATACAAAGGAAACAAACTTTGTATTCGGAGGAAAATAATGCTGAAATTCTTTGTGATTGCCTTTATAACAATTCTTTTTATATTTATTCTTTTATATGTTATGACCATCAGAATTAAATTAAAAACCATTAGGGTCAATGAGGATGATATCATTTTGATAAGAGTAAAAACTCTGTATGGTCTAGTAAATATTAAATTTGAAATACCCTTTCTGGATATTGTATTTATCAATAATAAGCCTGCTTTAAAATATAAAGCCGAGGTTGAGTCCAATAAAACAAGTAAACTATGGAAACAAATAAGCAAGATTTTTACTGTTGATGATTTTAACAACTTAAAAAAGTACTTTCACCATGATCCGGTATTCTTAAAAATGATGAAGGTGTACTGGTCTGAGAAAATGAACATCTATGATTTCTCTTTCATATTAAAATTCGGGACAAATGATGCAGCTTTGACAGCACTGATCTATGGTGCTTGCTGGGCAATCATTGGTTCATTGCTGGCCATACTCAGCAACAATCTAAACTTCAACATAAAGGATATCATTATCACACCTTACTTTGATAAAGAATCTATAGACATAGAATTCAGCTGTATAATTAAATTTAAGTTCGGAGATATTATAAATACTGGAATAATGCTCTTACGAAGACGTATACAGCGAAGGAAAATAGAACAGCAATTAAAGAATACATTACATGCTAGCTAAAAAAGTACAAAGGAAGTGATTTAATGCAACAACCAGTGGAAAATTTAATGAGGACTACCATGGAGAGCATTAAGAAAATGATAGATGTAAATACAGTGGTTGGAGATCCAGTTGAAACGAAGGATGGTACCATCGCAATACCAATATCCAGAGTATGCTATGCATTTGTGGCAGGGGGTGGTGATTTGGCAAAGAAAAATGAAGATAAGCCAGATCAAGATGCTTTAGATACAAGTTTTCCTTTTGCAGGTGGTACAGGTGCTGGCGTTACGATCATGCCAATCGGTTTTTTAACATCATCCAATGGACAACTGCGAATGCTGCCGGTAGCTTATAGTAATACAGTAGATAAAATAGTTGATATGGTTCCTAACTTTATTGAAAATATTGAACATATGATTAAAAGCAGGAATACAGATAATACTTATAGTTAATCGCATTGAAGATCAGGCATGTAAAAAATTACATGCCCTATTTTTTTGTCTGTTCCTGCAAAATGGCATTTTATGATATAATGATAACAAAGTAGAATACCTAAATGTATGGCATTTCTACACAAGGAGCAGAAATGCATCTACCTTATGAAACACATATTTATCTGTAAATTATTTATAAAAGCATGATTATTTTATAGAATATTGATAAATTATCGGGGGTGATTTTTTTGGACATGAAGCAAGCAATGCAATTGATATGGGAAAATAGAAAATATACAACAGACGACCCAAAAGAAGTTATTAGTCACTTGAATGAAGAAGTTGCAGAATCCTTAAAGGCTTTACTAAAAGGGGATAATGATAAAGCCAAAGGTGAGCTTGAGGATGCATTATCCTGCATCATGATCGCAATGAAGGTGTTAGATGTCGATATAGATGATGCCGTGCAACGACAAATAACTCAAATGAAAAGTAAAAATAAGCATAGTAAAATAATGATTTTTAAAAAAGACAAGGTTGAAATTTATGTAAATGATGTACTTACAGGTGGATGGTCAATTTGGAGTGAAGAAGATATAAAAGAAGCACAAAAAATTGCCAAAGAGTTTGGATGCATTATTATAAACAGCTAAATATTAACAGGCCATAAAAAGCATTATTTTTATCATTCTGCCAATAATACTTAATAGTAACATTCTACAAAATTTTTGACGGAGTGATAAAATGAAAAGAATAGCTTTGTTGGTTTTAGCTTTGTTCATGAGCATTAGTTTTTGTATTACATATGCCGAACCCGACGTCACCACCAGTGCGAAGGCTGCTGTAGTAATGGACGTAAAGACAGGAAGAGTACTTTTTAGTAAAAATCCTGACATAAAGCTGGCTATGGCAAGCACAACAAAAATAATGACTACTTTGGTTGCTATAGAAAGCGGAAGATTAAATGAAAAAGTTAAAGTAAGTAAAAAAGCAGCTTATACAGAAGGCTCCTCAATTTATTTGAAAGAAGGAGAAGTAATAACTGTTGAGGAGTTGCTTTTTGGTATCATGCTGCGATCGGGCAATGATGCTTCAATGGCTGTAGCTGAACATATAGGAGGCAGTATTGAAGGCTTTGCTGATATGATGAACAAAAAGGCAAAGGATATTGGTGCACTTAATACTCATTTTGCAAATCCTCATGGCTTGGATGATCCACAGCATTACACTACAGCTTATGATTTGGCTCTCATAACAAGCTATGCGCTTCGCAATGCAAAATTTGCAGAAATTGTTAAGACAAAAAGAAAAACCATAAGCGGACCACCGGATGTAGAGTGGAATAGAAGCATGATGAATAAAAATAAGATGCTGTGGCAGTTTGAAGGCGGAGATGGCGTTAAAACAGGCTTTACTAGTAAGGCAGGACGTTGTCTCGTATCCTCTGCAACAAGAGATAATTGGCAGCTATGCAGTGTTGTTCTCAATTGCGGTCCAATGTGGGAAGAGAGTGCAACAATTTTAAACTATGCTTTTAGCAATTACACAAAACAAAAGGTAGTAGATAGTGAAGAGATTTATCAACAGTTAAAGGTAATCTCAGGGAAGATGGATTTAGTTGAAATAAAGCCTACAATTGACTACTATATGCCAATAAGTCAAGATGAAATTAATAGATTGATTTTCATCCCGGCGTTAAAGTTTAATAATAGAGCTCCTATATATAAAGGAAGTAAAGCAGGTGAGCTTAAGATTTATTTAGGAAATGAGTACATTAGTTCGGTTGATTTGGAATATTGTCAATCTATAGAATCCAATGATCCGCTGTATCATTTCCGCAGAATATTTCGCAGCGTCACTGATTGATATAAAAACAAAACAGTCAAATAAAAGCTTTATTGAAAAAATATATGACAAATTGATGAAAGTAATCATGAATTTTATCTAGGTAGAAGTATAAAATACTTTTGCCAACGCGATAAAAGCATACCGCTTTCATCAATCTTGTTTTGTAATAAAGATAGGTGATATGATGGAAGAACGTTTGCAAAAAGTAATGGCTGAGCTTGGAGTCGCTTCCAGGAGAAAATGTGAAGAACTCATATTGCAAGGCAGGGTTAAGGTTAACGGTCAAACTGTGACTGAGCTCGGAACCAAAGTGGACAAGCAAAATGCTGTAATCCATGTAGATGATATTCAAATCACAAATAAGACGGATAAGGTCTACATTCTTTTAAACAAACCTATAGGATATATAACAAGTGTTCAAGATCAATTTGATCGTCCTACTGTGTTAGATTTGGTTTCAGAGATCGGTGTAAGGGTATATCCTGTAGGAAGGTTGGACTATGATACAGAGGGGCTGCTTATTTTAACGAATGATGGAGACTTAACCTATAAAATAACACATCCCAGACATAATGTTACTAAAACCTATACTGCAAGAGTAAGTGGTCATGTGTCTGAGGATGCAATTGAAATTTTTAAAAAGGGAATTTTTATTGAGGACTATAAAACTGCACCGGCTAAGCTGGAAATAATAAAATACTTAGATAATGGCACAATAGTAAACATAACGATCCATGAGGGGAAAAACAGACAAGTTAGAAAAATGTGCGACGCAATAGGTCATAAGGTAGTGGCGTTAAAAAGAATGAGCATTGGCAGCTTGATGCTAAATGATTTAAAGACCGGGCAATGGAGATATTTAAACAATGACGAAATCGAATACTTATACAGCATAGGGGGACAGTAAATGATACAAGTAAGAAGAGTTCAGCCAAAGGATTTAGATTTTATTTTTAATAATGCTGAAGCGTTGAACTATAATCAGCTGCTTATGTCAAGCAAGCTGGAAAATATGATGCTGATTATCGATAACAATGAAATATGTGGAATTGGTTTCTTTATTAATCATGAAGGTAAATGTCTGTTGAATTGGGTAACGGTTAAGGAGAACCACAGAAGATTCGGGTTAGGTACCATGTTGGTAAAAACGATGTTAAATACTGCTGAACAGCAAGGAGCACTACAGGCAATTTTACCTTGTGACTGTGGGGATTTTGCAGAGTTCTTGAGCTTTCAAAAAGTTGAGGAGGAAGAAATCAGCGATATTCATAGTATATATAGGGGCATCTATAATGAAATCCCTTTGAACAATTTCTATAAAGTTAGCCTATTGGATTATTTCAAGCCTTGCAGCAATCATAAGAAATGCAAATAAAAGAACTTTCTAAATATTTCACATAATTTATATATTTTCCATTTGAAATATGTTATAAATTAAATAACAAGCTATTTTGAAATTAGTAAGACAGGAGGAACTAGACTTATGTCAAAAGTTAAAATTACCGAAACTGGCTTAAGGGATGGTCATCAATCCTTAATTGCAACCAGAATGAAAACAGAAGAGATGCTGCCTGTTATAGAAAAAATGGATAAGGTAGGCTATCACTCCCTGGAAATGTGGGGAGGAGCAACCTTTGATTCTTGTCTTAGATTCTTGAATGAAGATCCATGGGAGAGGTTGCGTGCCATTAAAGCCAAGGTGAAGAATACAAAGCTCCAAATGCTTTTAAGGGGACAGAATATATTAGGCTACAAGAATTATGCCGATGATGTTGTAGATGAATTTGTAAGGCTTTCTATTAAAAATGGTATAGATATCATTAGAATATTTGATGCATTAAATGATTTAAGAAATATTGAGACTGCAATAAAAGCAACCAAGAAATATGGTGCTCATGCCCAAGGCACGGTAGTATATACCATAAGTCCGGTGCACAATACAGAGATGTATGTCAAGCTGGCAAAACAAGTACAGGATATGGGTGCTGATTCTCTTTGCATTAAGGATATGTCTGGCATTCTAACTCCATACTATGGGTATGAGCTTATTACAGAGTTGAAAAAGAATATTGAAATACCTATACAACTGCATACACACTTTACAAGCGGTATGACGGATATGACCTACCTGAAGGCAATTGAGGCTGGGGTGGACATCATAGACACTGCAATTTCACCTTTTGGTCTAGGCACATCACAGCCACCTACAGAACCAATGGTAGCTGCATTACAAGGTACACCCTATGACACTGGAATGGATATCAATTTATTAAGTGATATTGCAGATCATTTTAAGGAAGTCAGAGATAAGTATATTGCGAACGGTACATTAAATGTAAATGTATTTAATGTAGATACGAGAGTGCTTTCTTATCAAGTACCTGGAGGAATGTTGTCTAATCTTATGTCACAGCTTGCAATGCAAAATGCTTCTGATAAATATCAGGAGGTATTGCTTGAAGTGCCAAGAGTAAGAGCAGATTTAGGATATCCGCCATTGGTAACACCATCCAGCCAATTTGTAGGCACACAAGCGGTATTCAATGTAGTATCCGGTGAAAGATATAAGATGATACCCACTGAAATCAAGGATTATGTAAGAGGTAAATATGGAAGACCCTCCGTGCCTATTGCCGATGAAATAAAGAAAAAGATTATAGGGGATGAAGAAGTAATCACATGCAGACCTGCAGACTTAATAGCACCACAGTTGGAATCAGTTAAGGCTGAAATGAAAGAATATTATGAGCAGGAAGAGGATGTACTCTCCTATGCACTTTTCCCGCCAGTTGCATTAAAGTTCTTCAAGGATAGACAAGCAAAAAAGTATCTTATTGATAGCGAGTACGTAGATAAAGAGCAAAAAACCTACCCTGTATAAAGCATATATAAAGGCATGGCGCAGGCCATGCCTTTATACATATCAACAATGCTTATGTAAATACACATAGTTCGGTTTATTTATGATAAATTTCATAACCTTTACAGTAGAATTATTCTCAATTCTTTTGCCGCATTTTAAACAAGTATAATTGCTTTTCAGTACCCTGTCATAATAAGTCTGAATCGGCAATGCACTGTATTTGCTCCAGCTTTTCCAACCGGTCTTGCAAAGCGGAACCCTTTTGTTATAGTCTGCGTAAACCCATTTAAGTATTCGATGAAGATGAAAAGGGTATTTGGTATATGAAATAAACTCCCTGGGTAGACCGAGGGATATCGTATACTCTTCAAAGGCTTTCTCAATAATCGTCTGCAATGGGTCTTCAATTTTACCTTTAGCAAAATTATAATTATTCTTTTTTAAATAATTTCTTGAATCTTCAAATATATAACCTTGGCATATGTGAATAGGTTCATCCTGTGATATTTCCAAGCCTTGTATGCCTCTTTTAATAATATCTGTTGCATAATAAATATAAGATTTATTTTTGAAGTTTTCTTTGTCAAATAAATCTACGGGTATTATTTCATTATAGAATTCACCTGTTTCAGTTCTTATAGCGGCAATGCAGGTTCCACCGACCAAGCTTCCACTACCTGCATCATCAATTTGTATCATATAATCACCCTGTCGCTTAAAAAGTAGATAATTTAGTTTGTGCATTTAAAATTAAAAATAATCAATAATAAATATAAATAACTAGGAGGTAATTAATTTGAAAATATTAATTTCTAATGATGATGGTATAAACGCACAAGGTATAAAAGCCCTTGCATTGGCAATGCAAGAGCTGGGAGAGGTATATGTAGTAGCTCCTGAAAGAAATCAAAGCGCAACGGGACATGCTGTTACGATGCATACACCTTTGCGTAGGAAAAAGGTTGATTTTCTTGGCGATAAAATCAATGCATGGTGGGTAAACGGTACACCAGCAGATTGTATAAAGCTGGGGATAGAGAACCTGATGAAGGATAAGCCTGATTTAGTCGTATCCGGTATAAATATGGGTGAAAATCTTGGTACCGATGTTATATATTCCGGCACAGTTTCTGCTGCCGTTGAAGGTGCAATATTTGGCATTCCTGCCATTGCCTTCTCCTATGAGGATCACACTGCATCTGATCTTACTATTGCAGCAGCTGCTGCAAAAGAAGTATGCAAGCAAATTCTTGCTCATGGAATACCGAAAAATCATATATTTAACGTTAATATCCCTGCTGTAGCGGACATAAATGAAATAAAAGGCATCAAAACTTGTAAGCTGGGTACAAAGATTTATAGAAATAACTTTGAAGAGAGACGAGATCCCAACGGCAATATATATTTCTGGTTAGCTGGCGAATTGGTTGAAATGCCCGAGGACATCGACAACGATATTTACGCTGTTAAGAATAAATATATATCTATAACACCAATCAACATTGACTTGACAGACTATCAGCTTATTAAGAAAATGAATGATTGGACGATGCATTGGTAAGATAAAACATAAAATTACAAAAATTTAACTATTCATTGAATTTCATATTGCAATACAACTTGCAATAATATATACTGAAAATGAAGGCAAAGTTGCAAAATATACTTTGCAAACGTAAAAATGAAATAAAAATTGCAATACGGTTTAGGGGGAGGTCGCAATATGAAAAATAAGAGCATCAAGGGAAATGAAGTGGACCACGGCAAGCTTATTATTAATGCTGACTGGTGCAAGGGCTGTGGAATTTGTACTGCTTTTTGTCCTACCAAAGCAATAGAACTGAAAAACGAAAAAGTTACCGTAGTAGATATTGATAAATGCACACAATGCGGTTTGTGTGAATTAAGATGTCCTGACTATGCTATATATGTAGGGAGGAAAAAAAATGAGCAATAAAGTTAGACTGATGCAAGGCAATGAAGCCTGTGTTGAAGGCGCAATTGCTGCTGGTATGAAATTTTATGCTGGTTATCCTATCACACCTTCAACCGAAATAGCTGAAATTTCTGCTGAAAGACTGCCTAGAATAGGCGGCAAATTCATTCAAATGGAAGATGAAATTGCAGGAATAGCTGCAGCAATAGGTGCATCCTTAACAGGTGCAAAAACTATGACTGCAACAAGTGGTCCAGGCTTCTCCCTAAAGCAAGAAAATATTGGCTATGCTTGTATAGCAGAAATACCTGTCGTTGTAGTGAATGTACAAAGAGGGGGTCCAAGTACAGGACAACCAACATCTCCTGCACAAGGCGACATGATGCAGGCTAAATGGGGTACCCACGGTGATCATCCAGTAATAGCTTTATGTCCATCATCTGTTAGAGAAACCTTTGATTTAACAATAAGAGCCTTTAACTTGGCTGAGAAATATCGTATGCCTGTACTTCTAATGATGGATGAAGTCATAGGTCATATGAGAGAAAAAATTGAGATACCAAATGCCTCAGAAATTGAAATTGTTGATAGAAAAAGACCAAGCTGCCCTGCAGAGGATTACCTTCCATTTAAACCGGAAGCAAATCTAGTTCCTCTGATGGCTGACTTCGGAGCAGGATATAGATACCACGTAACAGGATTGGTACATGATGAAACTGGCTTCCCATCAAACAGTACGGATATAGCAGATAAGCTCATCAGAAGATTGGTTGATAAGGTAGAGCTTAACAAAGAAGATATCATTACATGGGAAGAAGAGAACACTGAAGATGCAGATATCATCATTTTTGCATATGGCTGTGTAGCCAGAGCTGCAAAAACAGCCATCAAAATCCTTAGAGAAAAAGGGATTAAAGTAGGTCTATTTAGACCTATCACTGTTTGGCCTTTCCCAGAGGAAAGACTTATAGAACTCTCTAAGAGTGTAAAGACAATTATCGCACCAGAGATGAATTTAGGCCAGATGGTATTAGAAGTTGAAAGACTATGCAATAAGCATACTAAAATAGAGAGATTGAATAAAGTAAATGGAGAAATCATATATCCAGAAGAAATCGTTGCAAAAATAGAGGAGGTGCTGTAGTATGCCAAGTCAATTAGTTGATAAGTATTTTAGAGCAGAAGACCTGCCACAAATATGGTGTCCTGGTTGTGGTCATGGTATTATAACTAGAGCTATAACAGTTGCTATAGAACAATTAGGCTTGGAGCCAGACAAGGTTTGCGTTGTTTCAGGTATTGGATGCAGCTCCAGAGCACCAGGATATCTAGATTTCAACACACTACATACTACACACGGCCGCGCATTGGCTTTTGCTACAGGCATTAAGCTTGCAAATCCTGATCTAAAGGTAATTGTTATTATGGGTGACGGAGATTCAACTGCTATTGGCGGAAACCACTTTATACACGCATGCAGAAGAAATATTGATTTGACAACAATCATATTTAATAATAACATCTATGGAATGACTGGTGGACAATACTCCCCATTAACTCCAAAATTTGATAAAGGTACTACAGCTCCATATGGCAATATTGACAGGCCTTTTGATATATGTGATCTTGCATCAGGTGCAGGAGCAACATATGTTGGTAGAGGTACTTCATATCATGCAAATGTTGTTACAAGTCTAGTAAAAAAAGGCATTATGAACGATGGCTTTTCATTAATAGAAGCTATTTCAGGCTGCCCAACATATTATGGCCGAAAGAATAAAAAAGGCGGTCCTGTTGATATGATGCAGTGGCAAAAGGATAATGCTGTAACCGTAACAGCAGCAGCAAAAATGACTCCTGAGCAATTAGAAGGTAAATTCCTTATTGGTGAATTAAAGAATAAACCAGAACCTGAGTACACAAAGGAATACCAAAAAATTATTGATAATTTAAAGGGGAGCGATATTTAATGGAGAAGCATGAGGTTAGATTAAGCGGTTCCGGTGGACAGGGGTTGCTGTTAGCAGGAATTATCCTTGCAGAAGCTGCTATTCTTGACGGCAAGAATGCGGTGCAGACTCAATCCTATGGTCCTGAAGCAAGAGGGGGCGCAAGTAAATCAGAAGTGTTGATTTCTGAGGATGTTATAGATTTTCCAAAGGTTAGAGTATGTGATGTACTCTTGTCGCTGACACAAAAATCTTATGAGCAATATAATCATGGATTAAAAGAAGACGGTATACTAATACTAGACAGCTCAGTAACGGTAGATGCAAGTGTAAAGAACAGAATTTTTTCAATGCCAATCATTGAAACTGCAGCAAAGGTACTAGGCAAACCTATGGTTACAAATATTGTTGCCTTGGGTGCTATTGTTGAAGTAACAAAGCTTGTAAGTGATGCTTCACTAGAAGCTGCGGTATTGAGCAGAGTACCAAAGGGTACAGAGGAATTAAATAAAAGAGCCTTATCCCTAGGCTATGAGATTGCAAGACAATCTATGAATAAATAATATTTATCTTAAGGATGATATAAATGAGTGAAAATATCGATTTAATCAGATTAATACAATCAAAATTTCATAACTTAAGCAAAGGTCAAAAAATAATTGCGCAGTATATCATGAGCAACTATGATAAAGCTGCATTTATGACGGCTGCAAAGCTTGGAGAAAAAGTAGGCGTTAGTGAATCTACTGTAGTTAGATTTGCAAATGCTGTTGGCTTTATTGGTTATCCACAGCTTCAAAAACAGCTTCAGGAGATGGTCAAGACAAAGCTTACCACTGTTCAAAGAATTGAAATGTCTTCTGATTACTCCAATGAAGAGAGTGTACTTAAAAACGTTCTAAAAGCAGATATTGAAAACATTCGTGCTACATTAGATGAAATTAACTACGCTGTATTTGAAAACGTTGTAAAAGGAATTACGGAATCTAGGAGCGTATATATTGTCGGACTTCGCAGCTCTACGGCCTTAGCTGAATTCTTAGGCTTTTATTTAAATCTAATTATGGATAAAGTTCATGTAGTTACTTATACTATAGGTGATATATTTGAACAGTTACTTAGAGTGAATGAAAATGATCTGGTAATCGGTATGGGCTTTCCGAGATACTCATCAAGAACAGTAAATGCATTGGAGTACTGTAAATCCAGAGGTGCAAAGGTTGTTGCAATAACGGACAGCTTACTATCACCCTTAGCCTCCAATGCAGATTATACCTTAATTGCAAAAAGTAACATGGAGTCCTTCGTCGATTCAATCGTTGCTCCATTAAGCGTATTAAACGCATTGATCATTGCAGTGGGCATAAAAGAAAAATCTAATCTTTCATCTTCTTTCGCAAGATTAGAGGAAATTTGGGACAAATACAATATTTTTTCTACTGAAAGCGATGATTGATATTAGATAATTCAGAAAATTTATATTTTAACAAAGTTATACTATTGCAGAAGGATTTTTAAGTTATACGTTGAATAACTTTTATATGCACGTAATTGTATAGCATATTGCGTCATATAATTCACAGTATATTATCAATATAATAAAAAAATGGAGGTCTTACTGTGGCAAAAACAAGATTAGGCGCTTCCGAATATATTGAAAGCGTCATTGAAAAAGTTAAAAAAAGAAACGCAAACGAGCCCGAGTTCATTCAAGCAGTTGAGGAGGTTTTACCATCACTAAAGCCTGTGCTTGAAAAACACCCAGAGTACATTGATGTAAACCTACTTGAAAGATTTGTTGAACCAGAAAGACAAATCATATTCAGAGTACCATGGGTTGATGACAATGGCGACTTACAAGTTAACAGAGGCTTCAGAGTACAGTTCAATGGAGCTATCGGACCTTATAAGGGCGGTTTAAGATTCCACCCTACAGTTTACATAAGCATTGTAAAATTCTTAGGCTTTGAGCAAATCCTTAAGAATTCATTAACTGGTCTTCCAATAGGCGGAGGCAAGGGCGGATCAGACTTTGATCCTAACGGCAAGTCAGATCAAGAAATAAGAAGATTCTGTGAAAGCTTTATGACTGAGCTTTACAGACACATTGGACCAGACGTAGACGTACCAGCAGGAGACATTGGTGTTGGAGCAAGAGAAGTTGGTTACTTGTATGGCCAATATAGAAGAATCAGAGGCGCTTTTGAAAATGGCGTAATTACTGGTAAAGGTCTTGCATACGGCGGAAGCTTAATTAGACCTGAAGCTACTGGCTATGGTATCACATACTTTGGTCAAGAAATGCTTAAGCATGACGGACTTTCTTTCCAGGGCAAGACAGTTGCAGTTTCAGGCTTCGGTAACGTTGCTTGGGGCGTTTGCGCTAAAGTTGAGCACTTAGGCGGAAAAGTTGTAACATTATCAGGTCCAGACGGATACATCTATGATCCAGCTGGCATCACTGGTGAAAAAGTTAAGTTCATGGAAGAAATGCTTACAATAGACAGAAATAAAGTTGAAACTTATGCAAAGAAGTACGGCTGCCAATTCGTTCCAGGCCAAAAGCCATGGAATGTTAAGGTTGATATCGTTATACCAGCTGCTACTCAAAATGACATTCATCTTGAGCATGCAAAGCAAATTGTTGCGAATGGTGTTAAATATGTTGTTGAAGGCGCTAACATGCCTTGCACAAACGAAGCAATCGAATACTTCCAAGCTAATGGCGTAACAGTAGGTCCAGCAAAGGCTGCAAATGCCGGCGGTGTTGCTACTTCCGCTCTTGAAATGAGCCAAAACAGCATGAGATTGGCTTGGACAGCAGAAGAAGTTGACCAAAAGCTACACCAAATCATGATTAACATCTACAACAACTCAAAGAATGCTGCTGAGCAGTATGGCTTTGGCTACAACCTAGTTGCTGGCGCTAATATCGCAGGCTTCGTAAAGGTTGCTGCAGCTATGCAAGCACAAGGAAACTACTAATCAGTTTTCAAAAGAACCCGAAAGGGTTCTTTTTTTTTCTCTAATTCAAATAGTCATAAATATAATAGCTATTTTGTGATATAATAATATGGAAATTTGAGGGGGGATACTTTTGACGATACTATATCTTGTGAGACATGGGGAAACAGAATGGAATGCCAATAAAAAGGTACAGGGTAATTTGGATACTGAGTTGAATGCTAAAGGTTTAAAGCAAGCTGAAATGGTTGCACAAAGGTTAATGAATGAAAATATCGATGCAGTATACAGCAGCAGTTTAATAAGAGCAAAAGCAACGGCACAAAAAATAGCTGAAGCTGCAAATCTTAATATAAATGAGCTTCATGAATTCAGAGAAATACGCTTAGGTCCATGGGAAGGCCTTACACTAGATGAAATTAATGAAAAATATGCCGAGCACTATAAATTCTATAGGGAAAAGCCCTCAAGTTTTAATATGCCGGGAGCTGAAACCTTTTTACAAGTAACAGATCGTTTTTGTGGTGCTATAAATTCCATTATTGAGCAAAATAAAGACAAAAAAATTGTAGTAGTTTCACATGGCGCAGCAATAAAGGCTGCCATTATAAGCATTTTAGGCATTGATATAGATTATTATAACAAGTTTAGAATTGACAATGCTTCGATATCAATACTTTACTTTAACGATCAATATAATGGCGGTGTTGTTGTAAACAGCCTAAATGATACTTGTCATATAAGGTTTTAATGAGGCATAGGAAAAAACACAGCAAATAGGAGGAAGCAACATGCAATATGACGTTGTCGTCATCGGTGGTGGTCCTGCCGGTATACTAGCAGCTGGAGCTGCTGGAGCAAGAGGACGAAAAACTCTGCTTATAGAAAAAAACGAAAAGATTGGGAAGAAGCTTTTTATAACTGGCAAAGGCAGATGTAATGTGACAAATGCAGCAGATATGGACGAGTTTATGAGCAATATCCCTAAAAACTCTAAATTTTTATATAGTGCCTTTAGGGCCTTGAGCAATAACGATCTAATAGACCTGCTTCACGATATGGGTCTTAAGACAAAGGTAGAGCGAGGCGGAAGAGTATTTCCTGAATCAGATAAATCCAGCGATGTCTTAAAAGCATTGCAAAAATATCTTGATAAAAACAACGTTGATGTAATGCTTCATACGTCAGTTAGAGAAATTAAAGCTGCGGATGACAAGATCAATAGAGTCTTATTAGAGGATGGAAGAGAAATTAGTTGCGAATCAGTAATCGTCTGTACGGGTGGATTATCCTATCCGCAAACTGGTTCTACGGGTGATGGACTGGCCTTTGCTAAAGCTGTCGGTCATACCGTTACAGACCTGTTTCCTTCATTGATTCCACTTGTGGTTAAGGAAGACTATATTAAGGATCTTCAGGGATTATCCCTTAAGAATGTTGCAATAAAGGTTCTCATAGATCAGAAAACCATATATGATGATTTTGGTGAAATGCTCTTTACTCATTATGGTTTATCAGGTCCTATTATACTTTCCGCCAGCTTCTATATATCCGATCACTTGAGAAAAAAGAAAGATATAAAGCTCGCTATTGATTTAAAGCCGGCTTTAAGCGAAGAAGATTTAGATAAGAGAGTGCTTAAAGACTTTAATGAAAAGCTAAATAAGCAATTTAAAAATTCCTTGGATGCATTACTTCCACAAAAACTTATTCCTGTCATTATAAAGCTTAGTAAAATTGACGAGAATAAAGAAGTAAATCAAATATCAAAGGAAGAACGCAAACAGCTTGTAAGTCTGTTAAAGCATCTTGAGTTTACAATAACCGGTACAAGACCCATTGCAGAAGCTATTGTCACCTCCGGAGGGGTAAGCATAAAGGAAATAAACCCCAAGACGATGGAATCAAAGCTAATAAGTGGCTTGTATTTTGCAGGTGAGGTCATGGATCTTGATGCATTTACGGGGGGCTACAATCTACAGATAGCTTTTTCAACAGGCTATGCAGCTGGAAGCGACGCATAAGGGAGGACAATTATGAGCGGCAGGGCATTACATAAGCAAAACAGATATTATCAATGGTGGGTTAAAATTGAAAAAAAGATTTTTAGACTTGCAATAATATTGTTTTTTACACTTTACGCTTTGCAGCTGGTTAACTTTGTCCTGGAGCAGCGAAACTCCGGACTGCTGTCTAATGCTGTTGGGGAGCTTGAAGGAATACCTGTCGCAGAAAGCCAAACACAAATCAATACAGGAACTATAGAGCTTTCAGTAATAAGCAACTCCAAATACAGTAAAATACAAATATATCTAAATGGTGAGTACTATAAAAGCTTCAATAAAAAATCAATTTCGCTTATGGTAAAAAATAATGATATAATTGAAATCAGTGGAATAAATAGTGAATTCCCTGCAACTATAAAAATCACTTCAACTACGGATAATATTATCTCGCCCAAATTGGATAGCGTGATTAAGGTAAATAGAAGCTTTGTCCAAGCAGGGAGAGTTAGACTTAAATAGGGGGAATACAGATGATCAGCATCAGGGGTGCTACTACGATACAGAATGATAAAGCAGAGGAAATTCTATCTGCGACGTCAGAGCTGCTTCAAAAGACAATTAGTGCCAATCAGCTGGACATAAATCAGATTACAGCGATTATATTTACTTGTACAAAGGATATAAGCTCAGCTTATCCTGCAAAGGCAGCCAGAGACCTTGGAATTGAAAAGGCTGCTTTGATGTGTGTTCAAGAGATGTATGTAGAGAACAGCCTTCCGAAGTGCATTAGGATATGCATTTTTTATAATTTTGATATTTTGGCAGAGGAAATAAAACATATATATTTGAAGGATGCTGCGATCTTAAGACCTGATTTAATTAAATAATGATAAGAAATAATAAACTCTCTTTAAATTTCCCAATATATTTGTTAAAATGTATAGTATGGCAAAAAAGCAATGGGGGGATAAAGTTTTGGATAATAGAGTTGTCGCCATAGACGGACCCGCCGGCGCAGGCAAAAGTACAATAGCTAGGCTGCTGGCTGATAGAATAAAATATACATACATAGATTCAGGCGCCATGTATAGAGCTTTGACCTTAAAGGTACTGGACAGCAGCATCAATATTGCAGATACCAAAGAAATAATTGAAATTTCCAAGGAAGTTGACATAGATTTCATGGATAAATGCATATACTTAGATGGTAAAGTAGTGGACAAACAGATTCGAGAAGAGCGTATCAATAAAAATGTCTCAATTATCGCTGCGATTCCTGATGTCAGGAAAAATATTGTCCGTATTCAACGAAGAATTTCTATTGGAAAGAATGTTGTAATGGATGGCAGAGATGTTGGCACCGTGATTTTCCCGAATGCTTTTATAAAATTTTTTATAACTGCAAGCTTAGAGGAACGTGCAATGAGAAGATGCGCTGAAATCGAAGCCTCAGGCATGTCTGTAGATCTTCAGGATATCAAATGTCAGATAGAAAAGAGAGATTATACTGACAGTACCAGAGAGGATTCACCCCTCATGCAAGCTGAGGATGCGATACTGATAGATACCAGTGGGAAAAGCATAGAAGAGGTACTTCAGGTGGTTATAAATTTTATAAACTTACGTGGAGGAGATATCAATGCTATATAGAATAGTTAGGGATATATTAAAGCCTTTTTTCTATATGTTGTATAATATAAAGGTGGAGGGACGAGAGAATCTTCCTGCAAAAGGTCCCTTGATTATATGTGCCAACCATACACATGTAATTGATCCAATCATTCTTGCTGTTTCGTTGCCTTATAACATCAATAGTATGGCAAAAGCTGAGTTGTTTGAGAACAAACTATTTGGATATTTTTTAAGTAAGATTGGTGTTTTTCCTGTAAAAAGAGGAGAAGCAGATATAAAAAGTATAAAAACATCCCTTAAATTGCTGAAGGAAAATAAAGTAATGGGTATGTTTCCTGAGGGCACCAGAAATAAAACTGGTGAACTAAAGGCAGAACCAGGTGTGGCTATGATCGCTATTAGAGCTGGCTCACCTATACTTCCAATTGCCATAGTCGGCAACTACCAATTATTTCATAGGACTATCGTAAAGATTGGTAAACCAGTGCTAATGGACAAATATAACAATCAAAAACTGCAAAATGAAGATTATCATAATATCAGTATGGATATTATGAAATACATAAATAAATTATCAAAGGATGATTAAATGAAAATACTATTGGATAAAAATGCAGGGTTTTGTTTTGGAGTAAAAAATGCAGTAGATAAAGTTTTCTCATTAGCACAAAATAATAAGGATAAAAATCTTTATACCTATGGACCGTTAATTCACAACAATCAGGTCATAGAAAAGCTGAATCAGAGCAAAGTACAAGCTCTCAATGATATAGATGAAGGCATAGATAAAAACTCCCTTATTGCAATCAGATCCCATGGCATAGCTGAGGATAAGTACAACAAGCTGAGAGCTATGGGCTTGGACTATGTTGATTGCACATGTCCTTATGTGCTCAAGATACACAAAATTGTAAATGAGCACTATAAAGATGGTTATCAAATATTCATCGTAGGTGACAGGAAACATCCTGAAGTGGAGGGTATTAACGGATGGTGTGAAAATACTGCCGTTGTGCTAGAAGATGATTCTATAGTGGCAAACCTGCCGAATTATGATAAAATATGTATAGTTGCACAAACTACAATTACACAAGAACTATGGAGTACTGTACTTAAAGAAGTGCAAAAGAGGTATAATGACGTAAAGGTTTTTGAAACAATATGCAGTGCCACTGAAAACAGACAAAAATCTGCAGCTGAGCTTGCAAGATCCGTGGATTGCATGATTATTATCGGAAGCAAAGAAAGTTCAAATACACAAAAGCTTTTTCAAATATGCAAAGGTATCAATACAAACACAATACATATTGAGACAGTTGAAGAGCTTTCTTTGGAATATATAAATAAATTTAAATCGGTTGGAATCACTGCGGGTGCATCGACACCTGAGTGGATAATTAAGGAGGTAGTCACAAAAATGGATGAAATGAACAGAGATGATCAAGCAATGATGATGGAGGAGTATGAGAAAAGCTTCAGATCTTTATATAGCGGCGACACAGTTACCGGCAAAGTAATATTTGTTACTGATGACGAAGTTATGGTAGATATCGGCTATAAATCAGACGGCATCATCAAAAAAGAGGACTTTACTTGGGAAATGGATTTGTCACTGAAGGATCTAATCAAACCTGGTGATGAAGTAGAATCTAAGATTGTTACAATGAATGACGGGGAAGGCAATGTAGTATTGTCAAAGAAGCTTGTTGATGCAGACAAGAACTGGTACAAGATCGAATATGCATACAATGAAAAAGCACCTGTTGACGCTGTAATCAAGTCAGTTGTTAAAGGTGGAGTAGTTGCAGAGACATTTGGGATCAGAGCCTTTATACCAGCATCATTGATAGATATCAGATATGCTGAAGACCTAAGTCAGTATGTAAATACAAAAGTTAAAGCTTTTGTTGCTGAATATGATAAGGACAAGAGAAAAGTAGTTCTTTCAAGAAAAGAGTATCTAAAGCTAGAGAGAGAAAAATCAGAAAAAGAAATATTTAGTACAATTCAAGAAGGCCAACAAGTGAAGGGCGAAGTGAAGAGACTTACTGATTTCGGCGCATTTGTTGATATCGGCGGAGTTGATGGCTTAATCCACGTATCTGAGCTTTCATGGAATAGAATAAAGCACCCGTCTGAGGTTGTAAAGCCAGGTCAAACAGTAGAAGCAATTGTGCTTAAGGTAGATGCTGAAAAGAAAAAGATATCTTTAGGTCTAAAGCAAACAACTGCTGAACCATGGACATTAGTACCAAGCAAGTATGCAATCGGTGATATCGTAAATGTTAAAGTTGCAAGATTTGCTGATTTTGGTGCTTTTGTAGAGCTTGAACCTGGAATCGATGGATTGGTTCATATTTCACAAATCTCTGACAAGAGAATTGCAAAGCCAGCTGATGTTCTTAAAATAGGCGAAACTGTAAAAGCAAAAATCGTTGATATTAAGCTTGAAGAAAAGAAAATCAGCCTTAGCATAAAAGAAGCAGCAGAGCCTGTAGAAATACAAGAGTAAAAAAGTAAGCGTGTATAGAAATATACACGCTATTTTTTTAAAAAAAGATTTAAAATCCATGTATAATAATCTCCAATTTGACCAAAATATATAATGACCTCACAAAATACATTGAGACCCCCTTTACATTCTATTTTCGTGATATTAACAATATCACGACTTTTTTTTATCCTCTTATTATGATAGAATCAAAATAACAATAAATTTGTTTTTATAAGGGGATTCGACATGCTAATAGATTATGAAGGTTTTAAACAGAAAATACTGAAACTGACGAGTATAGACCTTTCAAGCTATAAAGAAAGACAAATGAAAAGACGTATAGACTCCTTAATTACAAGGAATAGCTTCGATGACTATGATGATTATTATAAGGCTTTAACTCAAAATGTGAAGCTATATGATGAGTTTATCAACTATCTCACAATAAATGTATCAGAATTTTATCGAAATCCAGGACAGTGGGAGATATTAGAAAAAGACATTATCCCTAATCTGCTTAAGAATAATAAAAAATTAAAGATATGGAGTGCGGCATGCTCTACGGGAGAAGAACCATACTCATTGGTTATGTTGATGTCCCGATTTATGGATATCAGCAATATTAAAATTATTGCTACAGATATTGACGATGGTGCCGTAACCAAAGCAAAGTATGGACTCTATGCAGCAAAGAGCCTTGAAAGCCTTCCAAAGGACTTTATAGCGAAGTTTTTTGATAAGGAAGGGGATTACTATAGGATCAAAGAAATCGTCAAGAAATGTGTTGAATTTAGAAAACATAATTTATTAAAGGATAAATATAATGACAACTGCGATCTAATCGTTTGCAGAAATGTAATGATATATTTTACAGAGGAAGCAAAAGCAGAAATTTATCAAAAATTCAGGGATTCTTTGACAAATCATGGAGTTCTGTTTGTTGGAAGTACAGAACAGATTATAATGCCTCAACGTTATAAGCTGGAACCGCTTAAAACGTTTTTTTACAAAAGAGCTGAATAAAGAGTATCAAAAGTATCTTAGAAATAAGATGCTTTTTGTATGTAAAAATAAATAATGTACAGAATATATATTGACACGAAACCAAAAGGTGTCATATAATGAATGCGAAACCTTTTGGTTTCAAATTTATAAAAGGAGGTGTAAAGATCATGAGTAATTCAACTAACATGCTTCCTGATATTGTTCGAACAATCACGATTGAAGCAAATATTAATAAGGTTTGGAATGCCATCTCAACTTCAGAAGCTTTAGCAGCATGGCTGATGCCGAATGATTTTCAGCCTGTATTAGGTCATGAATTTTATTTTAAATCACAACCACAGAGAGGATGGAATGGCATAGTCGACTGCAAGGTCAAGGAGCTGGATCCACCTAATAAACTTGGTTTTACTTGGCAAGGCAATAACATGGATCAATATGTTTCCTTTGAACTGAAAGATATTGACGGCGGCTCTACTGCATTTACATTAGTACATTCAGGCTGGTCTGAAGAACATGCAGCCATTAGAGAGATTATGTACGAGGGATGGGGTTATATTATCGAAGACTTTAAAAATAAGTTAGGTGATAAAAATGACAGTTTCATCAACTAAACACGACGTTTTTCAAGCGATTGCAGATCCAACACGCAGAGAGCTATTGAGTTTATTGGCAGAAAAGGAAATGTCCGTCACTATTATAAGCGACCATTTTCCAATAACACGCACTGCAGTATCCAAGCATCTTCGTGTGCTTTCCGAAGCAGGTCTAGTTACTGAACAAAAAGTTGGGAGAGAAACAAGATACAAGCTTCAGCCTGAAGGCTTAAGGGAATTAAAGCAATGGTTAGCGTATTATGAGCGTTTCTGGGACAAAAAACTCACTGCTCTTAAAAACTTCGTAGAAATAAAAGATATAGAACATAATTAATTAAACTAAAAGATCATTTTGAAAGGGGAACTACCAATGCAAGTAATACCAAGAATTTATATGGGTGGCAACTGTAGAGAGGCTATCGCGCTATATGGGGATGTATTTGGCGCAACTGTTGATTATATGATGACCTTTGGAGATGCTAAGATGGGTACAGCGGAGCAGAAGGACCTGATAATCAATTCACAACTAGATTTAGATGGTCATAAGTTTCACCTTGCTGATAATATGGGGATGAATATAGTGAGCGGAAATCAATTGTCCTTCACTGTAATATTAAGCAATCCGGATGAGGTTAAAGCCGCTTTTGAAAAAATTAAAGCTGGAGGCACTGTAATGATGGAACCTGCACCAAGCTTTTTCAGTCCTTGTCACTGTGGTGTGACAGATCAGTTTGGCATAACATGGCAGATTAATTGCTCGAAGTAAATAAATTGCAGATAAAAGACTTACTATTGTAAGTCTTTTTTTATGCAGTTTAAAACTATAAGATTATTATCTGCTAAAACGATAGGAATTGATTTATATGATAAGTCTTTAAGAGTAGTTGAAGAGAATCAAGAGATTTGAAAGGTAATAAGAGAAGAAGATAAATTTAAACCCCGCTTTGACTAAGCAAAACGGGGTAATTTGATAAATAAAAAAACACATATCCATGTGTTTAAATGGTGCCTTGGGGCGGAATCGAACCACCGACACGAGGATTTTCAGTCCTCTGCTCTACCGACTGAGCTACCAAGGCATATTAAAATGGTGGGCCTTCAGGGACTCGAACCCCGGACCAACCGGTTATGAGCCGGTTGCTCTAACCAACTGAGCTAAAGGCCCATTACAACAACGAAGTTAAGTATACCTTGTTTTTTAATATTTGTCAACATAATATAATAAAATAAATTATTTTTTTTACAAAGCTTTCTTTCAGCACCAAAATCATGCAAATTACATGCTATATTTAATTTTATATTTATTTAACTTTTTTAAAATATATATCATGCATGATTAATATAATGTAATAGCATGTAAAATGAGGTGATATGATGGACAAAGCCTTTCTATATACTCGTTCCATTGATATTGAAGATGCAGAAATGGAACTTTTGGAAAATATATTAGAAGAATATGATATTTATTACAAAAGTGTAGAAAAGGTGCGTAGTGCATACAAAATATCAGATGAAAGCAATTCCTACTGTCTTAAGATGCTTGGCCGCGGATACAAAAGAGCGAATAAAAGCTACTTTCTGTCTAACAAATTGAGGGAAAGAGGATTTGATCATGTTGCTCCTTATATATACACAAAAAATGATGAGTATCTGATAAAGCATAAGAAATCCAGTTTTTATATTACAGACTGGATTGATGGAAAAGAAGTAGACTTTAAGAATCTAGATGATATATTAGATAGTGCAAGATTTCTGGCACAGTTCCATAATGCTGCTAAAGATTTAGAAATTCCTGCAAGCATTAAAATCAGAAATAGGCACAGTAATTGGATGGAGCATTTTAATCAGCACATCAAATCAGTAAAAGGTTTTGCTGAGAAAATTGAAAAGAAGCCTAAAAGAGGCTTTGATTTAATTTTTAAAAACAATATGCATATTTTCATGCAGGAAGCTGAATTTGCTGTAGCTTTGTTAAATACCAAGGAAGCAAAGCATGCCTTTGCTGAGGCAGAAAGAGAAAGAACGTTATGTCATGACAGCTTCTACTATCAAAACATTTTGCGCGATCACAACGGCAAACTTTATCTGGTTGACTTGGAATCTTCATTGTTGGATTGCCCTATGAGTGATTTAGGCAAGTTTATTAGAAGGATTATATGCAAAACCAAATTCAAATGGGACTTTGATCTGTGCAGAAGAATTATAGACGCTTATGATAGTGTACGGCCAATTTCAAGAGAAGAGCTCTATCCACTTTTAGCTATGATTGCATTTCCTCATAAGTATTGGAAGTTTGGCAAGAAACGTTATATAAAGAAAAAAAAGTGGAGTGAAGAGGACTATCAAAACAAGCTTAAGAAAATTATTAACCAGCAAAACTATAAATTTGAGTTGGTGAGAAACTTTGTTATGTTTTATGGAATACATATTGATTAGTTGACGTTTATTTTGAATATGATGGACTTGGTAAATCTATAGCAAGCTGACTTGCATAATTATCACAATTACAGACACAATAGAATATAATGCTAATAAAAAAACTGTTCAAAGGCTTGGAATCAAGCTTTTCAACAGTTTTTTCTCTTAAAAAGCCTGACAGGCA
>JAQSYD010000166.1 GCA_029256325.1 Clostridia bacterium | reverse complement strand
CGCCTCGGTCATAAAAAACAAGAGAAATGTTGTTCTTTTTTTATACCCGTTGATGCAGAGCAAAGCTCTGCTCTGTCGACATATTAAGGTAAGCTTTCCCTTATGTAGGGGCAGACCCATGTGTCTGCCCGCATCTGTTTCTCATTTTAATTTATCGTAGGGATCGGTTTCCAGCCGACCCTCTTTTGCTGCTTCTACAGTTGCAGGCCTCATGTTTTTATCCCCTCTAAAAATAAAAAATCTCAATTTGAAAACAATATACATATATATTCATATTTATGATCTCAAATCTGCTATAATATTATTACATAAAGTGTATTTCTTTGCAAGACCCTACATATCACAGCTAAATATGGATCAAATCACAGCAGGTCAATTATCTACAGAGCAGAAGCTAGAGGATTTTAATTACTTATATAACACAATGAAGGATAATTATCCTTTTTTTGAAGTGAAAACCAGAATGCTGAATTATGATTGGCTGGCTCATAAAAGTGAGTTTGAAAACCGAATAAAAGACACAAAAAATGATAGAGAATTCTACGCAGAGCTTCATAAGATAATGAACTTAGCACAAAATGCGCATACGCACATTTTAGATGGCGCCTTTTATGAGGAACTAAAAGCGATTTATGAAAATCCGCATTCCGGTTACAGCCCATCAAGGCGTAATATATTAAATAATGAAAAAGCAGTTGAAATGTCTAAGTATTGGCAGAATAAGCTAACAACTTATAATAACTATATTCCGGTCTTATTTAAATATGTAGAAGGCAAATATGTAGTACTGGACGGGAACCTTGATGAATATGACATCCCTAAAGGTGCCATTTTAACTAAAGTCGATGATATGGAAATCAATCAATATATTCAATCCTTAAACCAAAAGACTTACTTATACTATGACTATAAACGCAAACAGCAAAAAGTTGATGAGCTTTTAATATTTACTGAACCTAACAAGGAGGTCAAGCTAACTCTTTTAACCACTGAAAAAGGTATTTCGGAAGTAGAAATAACAGAAGAGTATTTTGATTATGATGTTTACGAAAGAATTTATGGGACTGAGCAGCATGAAAAAAATTATCAATTAGAGACGCTTCAAGATAATAAGATTGCATATATAAGGCTAAAATCTATGATGACACCAGATGGCTTTACTTCACAGGAAGATGGAAAAGTGATTTATGATTTTCTTAAAAAGGTCGAAAACTATCCATATTTAATTATTGATATCAGAGGAAATGGTGGAGGCAGCGATGGGTATTGGAGAAATAATCTTGTAGCTTTTTTGCTGAATAGACACACTTATTATGATTCTTATTTACTTTATAAGGATAGTGAATATATAAAGCCATTTATAGAAGATAGATATTCTTTATATGAGGCAAAGGCTACCGCTCAGCTTCCTGAAGACAAGAATTATCCGCCGGAAGCAAAGACAGACTTGAAATATTATGTTATAACAACAAATGATGTTGTACCAAAAAACCCTGTTAAATTTAAGGGTAAAATATATTTATTAGTGGACGGAGAAGTATATTCGGCAGCTGAAAGCTTTGCTTCTTTTGCCAAATCTACAGGTTGGGCAACCCTTGTGGGAACTACGACTGGAGGAGATGGCATTATTGCAGATCCTGCTTTGATGATGCTGCCTAACAGTGGCATAGTAGTCAGATTCTCCAGTTGCATGGGCTTGAATCCGGATGGTACTGCAAACGAAGAATATCATACATCACCAGATATATACATTGAACAAACCTATAACGATTTTATAGCGCAGGTGCAAGCTGGTGAGAATCCATATCAGCTATTCAGTCCTTATGATACAGTGCTGAACCATGTATTACGAATTATTGATAATGATAAATAGATATAGCGCAGCATAATGCTGTGCTATAACTCTAATTTGATGAAATTTACGAATTTCTAATTGAAAAAAATCATAATTTATGTAAAACTAATAGAAGATAAATATTTAAAAAGTATAGACGAAGGCGGGTGCTTATATTGGCCACATGGCTTGCGCACTTAAGAATTGCAGAAAAAGTAAAAGAAAGAATTCCAGGCATATCTATGCCTTATTTAATGATTGGAAGCATAGCTCCTGATTCTGGATATCCTGACGAGACCTTTAGAAACTACGATCCGCCTAAGGAGATAACACATTTCACCTTAAAAGAAGAAGGAGATAAAAAAAAGATTGACTTAGATGCTTTCTATGAGAAGTATTTATCTCCATCCAAGATTTTTACTCGTTCTGATAATACCAGATCTTTTTTGTGGGGATATTATTTTCATCTAATTGCTGATTCTATTTGGATAGAAAAATATTTACTGCCTAATAAAAAGCTTTACGATGAAGAGAATCATGAAGATAAAGATTTTATTTCTGTTATGCGTGAGGAGATTTATGCTTTAGACTTCTTGTACTTACAGGAAAAAGGCAATGGGTTAATAGAAAACTTTAGAAATATTAAGCCTGATTTAAATTTTTTCAATGAATTTAAGCCATCCTATATATATGAATGTCAGCAAAAGATTGTTGATTACTATGAAAAGGATCACTATACACTTGACAGAGATTATAAATTCTATAGCTTAGATAAAATAGAAGAGTTTATTAATGAAGCGACTCAGAAGTGTATAGAAATCTTACTTTAGTGATGGAGTTGATAGCTTGAAAGAAAATTTATTGGAGTCGTTGAACAGAGAGTTGAAGGAATATATTGATGATTTGTATCAACAAGCCACACCTTTAGTTTTTGGAGGTGGGAATCCTGATTCTCAAATCGTTTTAATAGGGGAAGCACCAGGAAAGAATGAGGTGCTGCAAGGTAGACCCTTTGTAGGCCAAGCGGGTAAAAATCTGGATGAATTTATAGATATATTAGAAATAGAGAAATCTGACTTATACATAACAAATGTAGTAAAAATGAGACCCTATAAGATTAATGAACAAACTGGTAGAGAGTCTAATAGAACACCTACCAAAAAAGAGATTGGGGTATTTACTTCTTTTTTGATGAGAGAGTTGGAGATTGTACGGCCCAAGCTGGTCGTTACTTTGGGCAATATAGCATTGAAATGTATAAGCCAGGATGAAAAAGCATCTATTGGCAGCTTGCATGGGAATCCTATTGAAGTAGAATTCGGCAAGCAGAATTTTTGGCTTTTCCCCCTGTATCACCCGGCTAGTATTATTTATAAAGCTGATTTGAAGGATACCTATATAGAGGATTTACATAAGCTAAAAGATTACATTAAAAAATCTTCTTAAGAATAGTAAATAGTTAAGGAGCTGTAGATATGCTATTGCAAGCACAAAGACAAAAGGTAATTGAAATTGCTCTTAAGGCACAGCGAGACAAGCTTATCCCGCTGACCATGGGTAATTTCAGCATTAGAGATAAAGATACAGGGTATGTTTGTATCACGCCAAGCGGTATGGAATATTCTTTGCTTCAGCCGGCGGATATCGTGATAGTAGATTTGTATGGAACAATTATAGATGGAAATAGAAAACCTTCTATAGAAACGCAGCTCCACTGTCGCACCTATGCTAAGCGAGCCGATGTATTTGGCATTTGTCACACACATTCTCCTTATGCTACAGCATGGGCATGCTGCGGGAAGGAGATTCCAGTAATAGTTGCAGAACTTGCAGGCATGATAGGCGGACCAGTGAAATGTGCTCCTTATGCGCCAATGGGAACGATAGAATTAGCCAATATAGTGGCAGAGCATATTGGCTCACAAAATGCGGTGTTGTTGGAGAACCATGGAATGTTGGCAGTAGGAGAAAACATTGACCAAGCTTATGCCAATGCCGTAGTTGTTGAAGAAGGTGCCAAAGTCACTTTGTATGCGGTACAAATTGGCGGTATGAAAACGATAACGGATCAAGAATGTAAAAATTTAAAAAAGCAAACAATGGAAAGTTACGGACAGAAATAAAATGGAACAAATATAAAGAGCATTTCAAAATGAAGTGCTCTTTTTTATGTCAAGACAATAGGTTTGTTGTGATTGTTTTCCATGTATAATATAATATTAATAATAATAATTATGTAAGAGTAGCAATAAGTGTCATTATAATACTTGCTGTAGGGAGAGAAATAATGATAAAACGGGAAATAATAATATTATCTATATTAATAACAGCTCTGTTTTTATTATGTGGAACAGTTTTTGTTTCAGCTGAGGATTATGACAAATATGGAATCTATGTAAATAATACAAAGCTGGATCAAAGTGTAAAAGTTTTTGAAGGTTTTAGCTATGTTCCAATAAACAATTTGAAAAACAGCCTGAATATAACCATAGTAGAAGATCAGGTGAACCATTCCATAACCATTACCAGCGGCACAAAGGTTATAAAGATCACGAATAACAATTTGGTTGAAATAGATGGCAGCATTCAAAAGCATCTGGATGTTCCTCTTGTGGTTAAGGATAATAATATATACTTTCCGATACTTAGTCTTATTGATATTTTAGGATATCAAGTGGAAACGATGGATGATATTAAATGCATTAGAATTAAAATGCGCAATGAGACAATACTGGCGGGTAGCCTGATAGATAGTGAGCTCAATAAGACTGTAGCGGAAAATAAGTCTGACAATGCTCATTTACCGAAGGTTGCATATCTAACCTTTGATGATGGCTTGGACAGCACGGTTACACCCATTATACTTGACATATTGAAGCAGCATGAAGTGAAAGGTACTTTTTTTATTTTAGGAAAAACCATTGAGAAAAATACAGACTTGCTCAAAAGAATGGTTGCAGAAGGGCATAGCATAGGCAATCATACTTATACCCATAAGAAAGAGTACATTTATAGTAGTGCAACTGGGCTGCAAGCAGAAATTGAAAAAACAAATGCAGCTCTGTTTAAAGCAGCTGGTATCACAACGAGCCTATTTAGACCTCCATATGGCGGACCTTATATCAGAAAGGATATGTTTCAGGAAGTCCTTAAGCCCTATAAGACAATACTATGGAATATAGACAGCAGGGATAGCAGCGCTAGAGATGTGAGTAGAGAAGTGATTCTTAACAATGTAAAGAATCAAGCTAAGAATAAGAGAAGTGCCGTAATTATCATGCATGACAGTGGAACGCATATAGAGACAGCTCATGCACTGCCAGAGATTATCAAGTACCTTAAGGATGAGGGTTTTACAATAGAGCCTATCACTGAAAGTACTAATATTTATTATGAGTACTAAATATTTGCAGTTTACAATTAGATAAAGCCATGATATATTATATAAGCGCCGTGAGAAACGGCAGCAAACAAACAAATTAAAAAAGTTGTTGACATAATAACGTGAGACATGATAGAATGAAATTCC
>JAQSYD010000028.1 GCA_029256325.1 Clostridia bacterium | reverse complement strand
GTTAAAAGATGAACTTATTGCTGTATTTGATAGTAAAAGTCATAGTCATAAGGCTATTTCATGTTATAGTCTACTATTAGCACAACATATTTTAGATTTAACCAATATACAACCTTGTGATGCAATTAATGAATGTTTTGATATCAATAGGAAATGGCAAGAAGGAAAAGCAAGGTTCCAAGAGGCAAGGAATGTAGCTTTTAAGATACACAGATTAGCTGGCGAGGAAAAAGACCCCATAAAAGTAAAGGTTTTAAGGATTCTGGGGCAAGTTGCTGCTACTCCTCATGTGAAGAGACATGCTTTAATAGCTTCAGATTATGCAATAACTTTAATTAATTTAATGTACCCTAAAAATTTAGAGGAAGTAAGGAAAGAAAGAAAAATTCAAATAGAATTAATGAAGAGTGTTTAATATTAAATTTATGTATAATAAATTCAAATCTAACAGAGAGATTAATAGCATCATGCAAAAAAGGAAAATTGATCTGCTATGCGGGAGGATAACAATATGCAAATAGTTGATTATAATAAGAACGCAAAACCTGGAGAAATCATTACTTTTGGGACATATCCGCAGAGGGCTGACGGTGCTGACAAAACACCGATAAAGTGGCGGGTGCTGCAAAATTCAGGAAGTGAGATGTTCCTATTGAGCGAGTACATTTTGGACTGCAAGCGGTATCAAGGTAAGTCCGTAGATATTAAGTGGCGTGATTGTGTGGATATTACGTGGCGTGACTGTGATTTGCGCATGTGGCTGAACGATGAATTTTATAACACTGCATTCACTGTTGCAGAGAAAGAATTTATAAAGACGACTCATTGCACGGACATGGTCGAAGGCAGTCAGGATACAGAGGACAAGGTATTTTTGCTTAGCGTCAATGAGATAAAGGATATATCTGATAAACAGGGCAAGGACTTGCGGCGTGCTGTTGGAACGGACTATGCCAAAACGAAAAAACCTGATGGCTGCAGTTTATACGTATATGATAAAACGAACAAAGATAACTATATCATTAGAAGCGGTGAAGAAGTCGGCTGTTCCTGGTGGTGGCTGCGAACACAAGGAAACAAGCCGACCAGGGCGTTTTTTGTCGGTACAAGCTGCAGCATTAGAAGCTACGCAAATGTTAGTGCAGCCCGTTATGGCGTGCGTCCTGCTTTAAAAATTAATCATATATTATAAAGGCTTATGGTAGGAATAAAAAATTTTGTATATAAAATAGTATAAACTCCTCTGTTGAAAGATTCTTCATCAGAGGAGTTTTTATTATAATGTTATTAAGTTCTGTACCTTGTGCTTTACTTATCATTTGGTTATAAAAGAATATATCATGGTATTGGGTTATCGTCTCTAAGATTTACTTTAAAAAAATACTTCCTTCCACTTTAATTATAACATATAAAAAATTGTAAATGCAGTCTGTTTGTTCTCATCTGCTAGTGCTATAATGCAATAACACGTTATACGATTTGTTGGAGGGGCACATAGAATATTTGCAAAAAGTACAATATAGATAGACAAGTACAATACCACCGTAAATCGTTTAGCCAGAAGGATGTCATCAAAACTATCAAACAAGGAATTATCAAAGAAGGAACTACCAAAGGAGGTAAACATATGAGTTCATTTGTGCTTGGATTTCAGGACATTGACAAAACAAAACTCATGGTTGTTGGGGGTAAAGGTGCGAACCTGGGGGAGCTCTCTAAGATTGAAGGAATACGCGTACCAGATGGCTTTTGTATTTCTACGGAAGCCTTTAAAAGGATCATTGGGGAAATGTCGCCGATTAACGAATTACTTGATCAGTTATCGCGTCTTATGGTGGAAGATCGGTCTGGTCGCAAAAGAAATTCGCTTTTGCTGCTGGACCAAGCAACCCGAGATAAAATCGTTGAACTTAGTGGTGAGATTCGCAAGGTCATAGTCGGGACAACCATCCCTGAAGACATTCATGAGGAGATTACCCGCTTTCTCTCACGCCTTGGAGAAAAAAATGCCTATGCAGTACGATCCAGCGCAACTGCAGAGGATTTACCGACGGCTTCCTTTGCAGGTCAGCAGGACACGTATTTGAATATTATCGGAAAGGAGGCAATCCTGAAGCATATCAGCATGTGCTGGGCATCACTATTTACTGAGAGGGCAATAATTTACCGCATTCAAAATGGCTTCGATCATCGTAAAGTCCAGCTTTCTGTGGTTGTTCAGAAGATGATCTTCCCACAGGCAGCAGGAATATTGTTTACTGCCGATCCCGTCACTTCTAATAGGAAGGTGTTATCCATTGATGCCAGCTTCGGACTTGGCGAGGCCTTGGTCTCCGGACTGGTAAATGCTGATAACTATAAAGTGCGTGAGGGCAGGATTATCGATAAAAAGATATCCACCAAGAAGCTGGCTATTTATCCCTTAAAAGATGGTGGCACCAAAGAACAGGAGACCCCGCCTGAGCAGCAGAATAGGCAAGCGCTGACTGATGAACAGATTTTACTGCTTGAGTGCATGGGTAGAAAGATAGAAGAACATTTTGGCTGCCCCCAGGACATTGAATGGTGTTTGACTGATGATATATTTTATATTGTCCAGAGTCGGCCAATCACAACTTTATACCCCATTCCTGAAGCGAAGGATGAAGAAAATCATGTTTACGTATCTGTCGGTCATCAACAAATGATGACTGACCCATTGAAACCATTGGGAATGTCGATCTTTCAATTAACATCTGTTGGCCCCAGGTATAAAGCGGGTGGAAGGTTGTTTGTTGATGTTGCACCTATGCTGGCTTCACCTGACAGCAGAGAAGCTTTATTAAATGGCATGGGACAACACGATCCGCTTATGAAAGACGCACTTACAACCATCGTAGAGCGAGGCGATTATATAAAATCGTTGCCAGATGATAAGAAGAAACTGAGTAACGGTAAAAACAATAAAGATAAGCCATCTACGGGTTCACAAGCACAAATTGAAAGTGATCCAGGACGCTTGGGCGAGCAGCAAGCGAAGTCTGCGATCAGCCCATCAATCGTTTCTGATTTGATTAAGAACAGTCAAATCTCCATAGAAGAGTTAAAACATAACATCCAAAGGAAATCAGGATCAGATTTATTCGATTTTATTCTAGAAGATATCCAGCAATTAAAGAAGATTTTATTTGACCCACAAAGTACAGCTGTATTTATGGCTGCTATAAATGCTTCAGCATGGATCAACGAAAAAATGTATCAGTGGTTAGGTGAAAAAAACGCAGCAGATACGCTTTCTCAATCTGTACCAAATAATATTACTTCGGAAATGGGTCTGGCACTATTGGATCTAGCAGATGTGATTCGTCCTTATCCGGAAGTAATCGATTATTTACATCAAGTTTCTGAAAGAAATCCGGCGAAGCCGAAAACCCCGGAGGGGTTTTTACTAAATGCAAAAGATGATAGCTTTTTGGATGAACTGGTTAAGTTTGATGGAGGACAGGAAACCCGAGATGCTATCTATGCTTATCTCGACAAATACGGCATGCGGTGCAGCGGAGAAATCGATATTACGAAAACTCGATGGAGCGAAAAACCAACCACACTTGTCCCTATGATTCTCAATAACATCAAAAACTTTGAGCCTAATGCTGGTAAACGGAAATTTGAGCAAGGGCGGCAGGAAGCGTTGAAAAAAGAACAAGAGTTATTAGAACGATTGAAGCAATTACCGGATGGTGAACAAAAAGCCAAAGAAACAAAACGAGTAATTGACCTAATCCGGAATTTCATCGGTTATCGTGAATATCCAAAATACGGCATAGTGAATCGCTACGCCCTTTATAAGCAGGCTTTACTGAAAGAAGCCGAACAACTTGTAAAAGCCAGCATTATTCATGAAAAAGAAGATATATACTATCTTACTTTTGAAGAGCTTCGGGAAGTCGTATGCACAAATAAACTGGATTATTCCATCATCAGGAAAGGTCAAGACCAGTACAAAATATATGAAAAACTTACTCCACCTCGTGTTATCACCTCTGATGGTGAAGTTGTTACAGGTGAGTACAAACGAGAAAATCTCCCAGCTGGAGCAATTGTAGGGCTATCTGTTTCTTCCGGAGTTATAGAGGGACGAGCCCGTGTCATATTAAACATGGAGGATGCTGAGCTGGAAGATGGAGATATATTAGTCACCTCCTTCACTGACCCTAGCTGGACACCGCTGTTTGTATCTATAAAGGGCTTAGTCACTGAAGTTGGTGGATTGATGACCCACGGAGCAGTTATCGCACGCGAATATGGCTTGCCAGCAGTTGTCGGAGTAGAAAGTGCAACCAAACTGATAAAAGATGGGCAACGAATTCGTGTGAATGGAACAGAAGGGTATGTAGAACTTCTATAATGGGGAAGCTGTTGTCTTACCCTTATAAGATTTAAATAAATGCTTATGTGCTATGCTAGGGGCAAGATTTCAATACGCTAATTTATAGAACTCTTACTCAAGATAGCTTGCCGTTTTAATATATCGTCAACGGAAGCATAAGGATATCTTCCATTTTCCTTTACCATGGATTTAACTCCCGGTATATCACTTATCAGAACAGCTTTAGCAGGAAGAAGTTTAAACAGGCATAGCACATGTGACAAAACACCTTTTTGTCCCGGTCTGGTCTGCTATCAGTTATGTTTGTTTTTTCTGATAATTAAATTCAACGAACAAAAGATTGTGGAATAAATAGAAAACCCATGGATTACCTGAAGAGTAACCCATGGGTTTTACTTGTTTCTATAAATATTATTAAGCTTTCTTAGCTGTTGGTATGATCATGTTAAGGAATGTATTTAATGCTACTCCTGCTATTGCAGCTAAGCTCAAGCCTGTAATTGAGACAGTTTCGTTTATCTTTATTCCGATATTAATACCAGTCATGTTTTGGAAGTAGGATCCCCATAAGCCTAATACTAATACTACAATCATAACAATAACATTTACCGCATTGAATTGTACTTTATTATTCTTTATTGTTTGTACACCCACAAGAGCAATCATTGAGAATAACATCATGCTTATGCCGCCCATAACTGGAGTAGGTATCGTTCCAAGGAAACCACCGATCTTGGCTACGAACCCAAGAACTATGGCAAATACTGCAGCTAGTCTTAATATAGATGGGTCATAGTTCTTTGTTATAGCTAGAACGCCTGTGTTTTCTCCATAGGTTGTATTAGCAGGTCCCCCAATGAAACCGGCTAATAATGTTGCAAGTCCATCACCAAGAAGAGTTCTATTTAGTCCCGGATCATTTATGAAATCTTGACCTACAACTTGTCCGTTTGTTGTGATATCACCAACGTGTTCCATGAAAACTGCCAGCACTACTGGAGCAAGAACTGCTATAGCAGGTACACTGAACTTTGGCAGTGTGAACGCTGGAATTGCAAGGAGTGGTGCATTTACGAAGGAAGATGCATCTACTTGTCCAAGTACCTGTGCTACCAAATAACCTACTACTACAGCAATTAATATGGAAAGTTGTTTTACAAAGCCTTTACCAAAGAAGGTTATAATAAGTGCTGTACCAAGAGTTATTATAGCAAGTACAAAGTTTCCGCTGGCCATACCAAATGCTACCGGAACTAGGTTTAATCCTATAACAATAATCATTGCCCCTATTACATGGGATGGCAGATATTTCTTTATAAAATCAATTCCGATTTTTCTAATTACGAAAGACATTAATACATATATCAGACCTGCAACTATTATACCACCTTGAGCATATGCAAGGTCTCCATTGTGTGCTTCCTTAACTGCGATTATTCCGCCAATGAAGGCAAAGGAAGAACCTAAGAAAACTGGAACCTTTTTCTTAGTTACTGCGTGAAATACAAGAGTACCTAATCCTGCTGAAACCAATGCAACAGAAGGATTCAATCCTGTAAGAATAGGTACCAATACTGTTGCACCAAACATTGCAATAAGATGTTGTAGGGCAAGGATCACTTTCTTTGATATCGTTAACCAATTCGTGTTTTCTGGAGTTTCAACTCCTGGTTTCGTTAATACATTCTCTGTCATAATAAAGCCTCCCTAATTTTTTAAAATTGAGGAGAAGAGTTTACTCTTTTCCCCTTTTCAGCCTCACCGGGCTAATTTAAAGGTATTTACATACAGAATTAATATAAAATCAATAAAAAAGACTTCCTGCGCTAGCAAGAAGTCTCACGTATTCTATCATAATGTGAAATTAATAATACTTATCTTGCCAGCCTCTCTGGACTGTTTTAAAGATATTTATTTATTCTGTTTGTGTAATGTTAACATGTTTATAAGATAATTGCAATATAAATTTACAATTTTATTTAATACTTTGCAGACCTGATTTCATAGCGAACTGTCTAATGAATGGATTATACATAGCTGGAGATTTTAAATTTTTAATAAATAGATTCAACTTGATATCTTTAGCTTTCTGTTTATATCTATCCAAAAATCCATCGATTCCCTCTTCGAGGCTCTGAGCTAAGTATAAAGAGCTTTTTAATGCATAGCTGATTCCTTCTGCAGAGCTGGGACTAATAGCACCTGCAGCTTCTCCAACCAAGGCGATGCCATCCCTTCCTACATAAAGCTGTGATCCCTTCCTTGGTCTATAGATATATGCGCCTTCTGTTTTTATTTTATTATCAAAATGAAAGCCCAGCTGTATTAATTTCGTTTTCAATATATCAAACTTTTCCCTGGTATTCTCCCTGGGTCTAAGGGCTGACCCTAATAGTAGATAATTTTTCTTTGGTATTATCCAAGAATAGAAATCACTGATTTCTTCATCAAAAATTGCTGTGAAATAGGGTATTTTATATGGACATTCAAACCATTCCTGAATGGAGATATACGTTTCAGGAGTATTTTTATCTTCACTAATATAATTCCTAATCCTTGAAAACGCCCCATCAGCACCAATAATAATTTTTGTCCTTGCGGATATCTCTTGTTTATTATATATATATCTAATTTCATAACCTCCTGGTACTTCAGTGAAGCCTTTAAAAATGGCGTTAAACTTTTTATCAACACCAGTTGGAAGTAGGGAAACAAGCCATCTATCAAATTTTTCTCTATCCATATTATAATAGTATCGCTGATACAGTCTTTCCAGATTGTTCGTTAAATCAATGGTTCTTACAGCAAAAAGTTGCGGTTCAACTAGAATATCTTTAGGTATCCCTAAACCCAACCTTGCAATCATTTTCTGAGCATCGGGCGCTAGTAATCCTCCACAGCATTTATTTGCGAGGCTTTTGGGATTCTCATTTTCCAGATCCCGTTTATCTATTAATAAAACCTTATATTTATCTCCGATTAATCGTGCTAGGTTAGCCCCTGCGGGGCCAGAACCAACAATGACAATATCATACATAATCCACCTCTTAATTTCAAGGATGTTTTAAACGTTATTCTTTAATTTATATCACTTTTATATTCCAAAATATCACCTGGTTGACATTCTAGTGCTTTACATATTGCCTCCAAGGTTGAAAACCTGATCGCTTTTGCCTTTCCATTTTTCAATATAGAAAGATTCGCCATCGTGATTCCAACCTTCTCTGTCAGCTCTGTTACACTCATTTTTCTTTTAGCCAGCACCACATCAATATTGATTATAATTGACATATTATTCACCTCAAACTGTTAAATCATTTTCTGATTTTATATCAATCGCTTCTTGTAAAAGCCTTTGGAGAACAGCCGCAAAGACTGCGATTACCATTGAAGCAAAGATAGGGACCATTCCCATTATTATGAGACCAGGGGCATCATCCAGCTCTGCTAGGAGAAAAACGAATGGAATAATTACAACATATAAGACACTAATTGTGACTGCGCATTTCTTTATATTCTTTAAAGCCTTTACAGATAATTTTGAGAAAGCTTCGTTCTTGTCAATATAACCTAAAAGTCTAAAAGCCTGATACAGCGCAATATAAAACGGTATTACTGTTGCATACATACCTACTACAATGGGATATAGTATATGGGCATAAGCTGGATTTGCCGGATTATTAGCTAACCAAGGCAACCCAAATATACACAAAACAAGAACTGGAATTCCTATAAGTATAACAGCCATTTTTAAAAATATTGTTGTTCCTCGTTTCATAAAAAGCACCTCACATAATTATTGTTATATAAATTATATTTTAGTATTTATCGAATGTCAATAAATTATTATTAATATATGATAAAAATATGTTGTTATTTAAGAAGTTAAAAGCTTCTTAAACTATAAAGTCGTATAATCATCGTAGAAAAGAATGATTCGTAGAATTCCACGACCAATGGTTACGAATCAAAGCCAGAGGAGCAGGTAATGATAAATAATAATTGCAATCTGCTTGATGGCTGTCATGGAATAACATGCAATTTGTTAGATTTCACACTTACTGGTATTATATATATATACATATATATTGATAAATAGCGAAGGATTAAATAGATTATGAAAAAATTGGTCATTGGAATATTAGCACATGTAGATGCAGGTAAGACAACATTATCAGAGAGTTTGTTATATTTAAGCGGTAAAATTAGAAAGATGGGAAGGGTGGACAATAGAGACGCCTATTTGGATAACTATGAGCTTGAAAGAGCAAGAGGGATTACTATTTTTTCGAAGCAGGCTATGCTTGAAGTGGCAGATACACAGATTACCTTATTAGATACCCCGGGGCATGTGGATTTTTCAACAGAAATGGAGAGAACTCTGCAGGTGCTGGATTATGCCATTTTGGTGATAAACGGAGTAGATGGCGTGCAGGGACACACTAAGACCTTATGGCGGCTGCTTTCCATATATCAGATACCAGTTTTTTTATTTATTAATAAAATGGATCAAAATGGGACTGATAAAGGAAGAATCATGAATGAACTAAAGAAACAGCTGGGTGAAGGATGTATTGAATTTGGACAAGACGAGACAGACGGCTTTAAGGACCAATTGGCCATGTGTGATGAAACACTTATGGAAGCCTATTTGCAAACAGGATATATCCAAATCCCACAGATTAAGGAAGCGATCAGTGAACGTAAGTTATTTCCATGTTTTTTCGGTTCAGCTTTGAAATTGGAAGGTGTTGAGGAGTTTATTCAGGGTATCGTGATGTATGCAGAAATACCTTCCTATTCGGAAGAATTTGGTGCTAGAATATTCAAAATCGGCAGGGACGAACAAGGGAACCGCCTTACCTATCTGAAGATTACCGGTGGAAGACTTAGGGTAAGAGATGTCTTAAAGAATGAATCTTGGGAAGAAAAGGTAAATCAGATTAGAATCTATTCAGGACAGAAATTCGAAGCTGTGAATGAGATAGAAGCGGGCTCTGTATGTGCTGTAACAGGACTTAGTCAAACAAAACCGGGAGAAGGTTTGGGGAGAGAGGAAGCTACAAATATACCTGTATTGGAGCCTGTATTGTCCTACCAAATTTTACTTCCTGAAGGCTGTGACCCAAGAGTGATGATGCCTAAGCTGCGCATGATCGAGGAGGAGGACCCCGAACTTCATATTGTCTGGGATGAGCAGCTGAAGGAAATCCAGGTACAGATTATGGGCGAAGTTCAAACCGAAGTACTGCAAAGTCTTATACAAAGCCGATTTGGTATCCAGGTGTCATTTGATTGTGGCAAGATTGTTTATAAAGAGACCATTGCAAATGTTGTAGAAGGGGTAGGACACTTTGAACCCTTACGGCATTATGCGGAGGTTCACCTGTTAATGGAACCGGGGGAGCAGGGAAGCGGTCTACAGTTTGAGATAGAATGCAGTGAAGATGTGCTGGGTAAAAGCTGGCAAAGACTAATTTTATCTCATCTGGAAGAAAAGCTCCATAAAGGAGTCCTCACAGGGTCAGCGATTACAGACATGAAAATTACTTTAGTGTCAGGCCGAGCACATAATAAACATACTCAAGGCGGCGATTTTAGAGAGGCTACCTATCGTGCAGTACGTCAAGGCTTAAAGGAAGCAGAATCTATTTTATTAGAACCATATTATGCTTTTCATCTAGAGCTGCCTGAGAAAATGGTAGGCCGCGCTATGACGGACATTGAGAAAATGCATGGAACTTGCCAAATTTCGCATATAGAAAGTGAAATAGCAGTTCTTGTAGGAAAAGCCCCAGTTGCTATAATGAGAAACTATCAGAAAGATGTGACGGCCTATACCAAAGGTCAAGGAAGGCTTTTTTGCAGCTTGAAGGGGTATGAACCCTGTCATAATACTGAAGAGGTCATAGAAATGGTTGGATATAATTATGAAAGGGACATGGCAAATCCAGCGGAGTCTGTATTTTGTGCAAACGGCTCCAGCTTCTTGGTTAATTGGAATGAAGTAAAGGACTATATGCATGTAGAAAGCTGTTTTCAAAAAAAAGATGCTTTATTTAAGGAAGCAGCGGAAAATATGACTTCATATTCAGGAGAGCGATGGATTGATCCAGAAGAAACTGACAGGATCCTTAATCAAACCTACTATGCAAATCAAGGGAAAAAGACCCTTTGGCAAAAACGAAGAACAGCTCCCGAAAGCTATTATAAACCGACTGCCTATATAAGTGAAGCAAAAGAAACAAAAGAAGAATATCTTCTTGTAGATGGCTATAATATTATCTTCGCGTGGCCTGAACTTAAAGAAATTGCAGAGGATAATTTGGACAGTGCGAGATCAAAGTTGCTTGATTATCTCAGTAAATATCAAGGTGTTCGAGAATGTAAAATTATCGCAGTATTTGATGCCTATCGTGTTCAGCGGCATCATGAGGAAATAATAGACTACGATAACCTCCATGTGGTATATACCAGAGAGGCACAGACAGCAGACCATTATATTGAAAAGTTTGCCCATGATAACCAAAAAAAATATAATATAACTGTTGCAACGTCAGATGGTTTGCAGCAGATAATTATCAGGGGATCAGGCTGTTTCGTATTGTCCGCCAGAGAGCTGAAGGAAGAAATTGAAAGAACAAATGAAACAGTCATTCAGACATATCAAGAAAAACAAGCAGTGGAGCTTAATTATCTAAAGGATGCATTATCTGTTGAAACCAAACAACAGATGAATGAACTCTTTAAAGAAGAAGAAATAAAGTAGATGCCAGATGCTAAAGAGTTCCAGTTATTATATGGAGCTTAGTTTATATGTTGATTTGAATTCATCATCCATTGAGAGATGTTAGCATTAACAGAAAAGCAATAAATGAAACAGCCCTTGAAAATGGATTGCTTACTGCATTTTCAAGGGCTGCCTTTATTTTAGCGGGTATCTGAGATCGTTTTCGGCTTATTTATACTCAAACTGTGACGTTGTTTTAGATTCGACAAAAAAGCGATATAAAAATATACCAATTATTTCAAAAAAAGACTTGACATTTTTTTCTAACAGGATTATTATTAATCTATCGACCGACGGTCGAGAATGCTAAGTATAAGCTGAAAATAGTTATAAGAAATGGAGAATGATATGAAGACTGTCAAAGAAGGCGAAGTACGAAGACGAGAAATTCTGGTTGCAGCGCGAGAATTATTCGTAAAGAAAGGCTATGAACAGACTTCTGTTAACGATATCCTAAAGATTGTAGATATAGCCAAAGGCACCTTTTATTATTATTTTGCTTCCAAGGAAGAAGTACTGGAGGCAATCATTCTTGATATCGTGGAAGAAGGAGCAAGGAGGGCAGAGATGATTCTAAAGGATAAGTCAATTCCTTTGGTGAGTCGTATTATGATGGCGATAATGGCGCAAGCTCCGGAGTTTGAAGGATCGGATGAGATAAAGGAAGAACTTCATAAGGTTGAGAATGCAAAGCTGGAACGGTTATACTTAAGGGAAATGCTTAAACGTATGACACCGATTTTGCAAGAACCAGTTTTAGAAGGCGTGGATCAGGCTATTTTCCAAATGGAGTATCCGACAGAGTGTATAGAATCTATTTTACTATTGGGACATATGATGTTTGATTGCGATGTTTTTGAATGGAAAATGGAGGATTATCCAAGGAAAATACAGGCATTCTTGTGTAATGTAGAGAGAATGCTGGGGACAAAAGAAGGGCAACTCAAAGAGCTCATGGGGATGTTTGGACAGTTGTCATAGATAAAGGAATCATTTAAAAATTTTTTACCACAATCGACCGATGGTCGATTAAAAATATATATATTTATAGACATGAATATTATAAAGGCTTATATAGTATAGGAGGATAATAATGAATCTATTGCTGAATCTTGTCCGGAGGGACTTTAAGAGAAATCGGGCTATCACAACTGCCCTAGCGGTATTTTTAATACTCTCGACCCTTTTGATGGCAGGCGGTTTAAGGGTGGCAGGTACAATGCTATCTTCACTGAACGGATTAAATGAATTGGCTGTACCGCCTCAATACCTGCAGATGCATAAGGGAGCTTATGATGAGAAAGTCTTTGAGAGCTTTGTGAAAGACCATGATTATATTAAGGATTCGCTGATAGTCAAGATGCTTAATATCAACAATGCTAATATTGTTTATCAGGGTGAAACGCTGGAAAAGTGTCTGATGGATAACGGTTTCGTTATTCAAAATGAAGGATTTGACCTCCTGTTAAATATGGATAATGAAATTGCCGTCGTACAGGATGGGGAAATCGGGGTTCCCGTTTATTATGTGGAAGAGTTGGGTATTCAGGTTGGAGATGTAATTACTTTGCACCAAGGTGATTATCGTAAGGAGCTGACGGTATCCACAATTATTCGCGACGCTCAGATGAACGCGGCACTCGCATCTTCAAAGCGCTTTTTGATTAGTCAGTCAGATCTTGATGAAATAAGTTCTTACATGGGAGAATGGGAATACAGTTTTGAATTTCTGTTAGAGGAGGATACCTCTACAGCGGTTTTGGAGAAGGATTATATGGATGGGGGCATGCCCTCCAATGGTGTTGGTGTAACAGGCAGCCTTCTGGCTATGCTGAATAATCTTTCTTATGGTTTGGTTGCATTCATAATCATTGCCATCAGTATTCTTTTAATTATGATAGCAGTCTTGTGTTTATCCTATATTATTCGGGCAACCATGGCAGAAGAGAATTATACCATCGGTGAGATGAAAGCAATTGGATTTCCGGGAAAAGCAATAGAGAAGTTATATCAGATGAAATATAGGTTGCTTGTGCTGACAGCGGGAGTGATCGGTTATGTGGCAGCTATTCCCTTTGGAGATTTCTTTTCATCCTCTGTTGTTATGTACTGCGGATATGGCAACGAGGTGTGGATGAAATGGGTATTGCCTTTCATTGGCGTAGTTCTGCTCAGCTTGATTGTAATGAGTGGATGTCGCAGAATCATTCGGAAAAATCTCAAAAGTACGGTTGTGGAACTGATGCGAGGAGAAGAGAAAATTAAAAAAGAAGGTCACTATTCTTTACCCTCCACAGGCCTAAAATATCGCAATCTCAGCATCGCATTGGGGGAATTGAAATGTAAGTGGAAGGAGTACACACTTATCTTTTTGGTATTTGCATTTTCATCATTCTTAATTCTGCTTCCCATGAATATGAAGAATACAGTTGAAAACCCATCCTTCATTACTTATATGGGGGTAGGAGAAAGTGATATTCGTATTGATATCCAGTACAGCGAGAAGCTGTCAGAACAAAGAGACACCGCTATTTCCTATCTGGAGAAGGATTCTCAAATTGAGAAGTATTCAATTTACCGGAATGGTTATGTACAGCTACAGAATGAGGCTGGAGAATGGGAATACATCCGTGTGCAAAATGGCGATGAATCAGTTTTCCCATTGGAATATCTTGAGGGAAGCGCACCGGATGACAGCAATGAAATGGCGCTGTCTTATCTGAACGCTTCGGAATTAGGAAAAGAAGTTGGGGATTCCCTGAGGGTTACCTATCTGGGAGAAGAGCTTTTATTTACCATCAGCGGTATTTATCAGGATATTACTTACGGTGGCAAGACTGCAAAAGCAGCCATTGATTTTGACGAAAATGACGTGGAGGTCTATATTATTTATTTAGATGTCAGGGACGGAGTCAATATTGCGGAAAAGACACAGGAATTGAGAAATATTTTAACAGACAGCAAAATAACGCCAATCAGTGAATTCGTTTCTCAGACCCTTGGCGGTATTACGGATAATATGAGTTTGGTGGAAGGTGCAGCCATTGCGATTTCATTGCTGTTAATCATATTAATAACCGTGATGATTTTACAGCTTATAACGGCAAGAGAACACAGTGCAATCGCAGTCAAGAAAGCAATTGGCTTTTCAAACCGGGACATCAGGATCCAATTCGGAATACGGATTCTTATGATTCAATTCGTGGCAATCCTTATGGGAACGCTTCTGGCGAACTCATTGGGAGAAGCTGTTTTCGGGTGGATGCTATCTTCTATGGGTGCATCAAAAATAACGATGCTGGTTGAACCGTTTACGGCCTATATGCTTTACCCGACAGCGCAGCTGCTTGTGGTCTTCATTACTGTGATTGTAGGAAGCAAAGTGGTCAGAAATTATCATATCAGAGATCAAATAAGGGAATAAGGAGTAGAATTATGATAAAGGTAGAACAAATCAGTAAATCATTTAAAAATACACAGATATTGCATGACATATCTTTTGAAATCAAAAAGGGAGATTTCATAGCGGTTATGGGACCATCGGGTTCCGGTAAGTCAACGCTTCTTTACAGTATCAGTGGAATGGATAGCTTGAGTTCCGGAAAGGTATTGTTTGAAGAAATAAACATATCTGAAATGAAGGAGGAGGATTTATCCGGATTCCGGCTGAACAAAATGGGATTTGTATTCCAGAATGCACAGATGTTAAAGAATCTTTCTATATTTGATAATATTACACTGCCAGGTCTAGTAGCCAAAAAAGAATCGGCAGATGACATAAGAAAGCGTGCATCAGGATTAATGAAGAGGATGGAAATTGAAGGAATTGAGGAGCGTGATATCCGGGAAGTATCCGGAGGACAATTACAACGGGCTTCTATTTGCCGGGCCATGATTAATAACCCTGAAATTCTATTTTTGGATGAACCGACAGGAGCGCTGAATTCAGGTGCTACAGATCAGGTATTGTCGATTCTGGAGGACTTGAATCGAGAGGGAATGACCATCATGACCGTTACCCATGACCCCCGTGTTGCTGCCAAAGCAAAGAAGGTACTTTATATCAGAGATGGACAGATTGCAGCTTGTAAGGAATTCTCAGTGGGTGCAGACCGGGAAAGTGAACTGAATGAATGGCTAAAAGGATTTCAATTAACAGCATAGAGTTGGTGCCAGGCACCAAAGTATCAGGTTATTGAATAAGTATTTAACAATAGGAAGTCACCCAAAAAAGTTGTTTTGGGTGACATTTTTATATCATGGGTATTTTATTGACAACATGAATAAAAGAGCTTAGAATTAGAATAAAATTAATAATGAATGGGTGTTTATTATATGCAAGTATTAAAGGAAGAAGTTAGAAAAACGATTCATCAAGCTGCTCTGGTAGAGTTTTATGAAAAAGGTTTTAGGGAAGCTTCTATGCGAAGTATTGCAGAAAGAGGGGGAATGACGGTAGGCAATTTATATCGATATTTTAAAAGTAAAGAGGATTTATTTTATGACGTAATAAGTCCTGCTTACCATAAGATTGTTGCGTTAACTGAAGCAGAAAATCTGGATTTAAACCACCCTGAAGAGGGGCATAGGTTTATAGAATATATTGCTAATCAGCTGATTGCCATCAAGCGAGCACATCGGGCTGAGCTTTTAATTTTGATGGAAGGCAGTGAGGGAACCAGATTTGAGGAAGGGTTACAAGAAATTACCACCCTTCTGGTGAATAAGTTCAACCAAAATATTTTTCCTTGGCTCAAGAAAAATGATTCAGTAAATGAAGAGGATGACTTTTTTGTTCATGTTCTTGCTACGAACATCATTGAAGGAATGAAATACATTATGAAGCACTGTGAAGATGAGTTAAAGATGGGTAGGCTTATCCAGCGATTTATATACTATCATTTTCATGATATTTTAAAAAGAATTATGTAGTTATTAGCAGTAGAATGAGGGGGATGAATATGAAAAAATCAGTGATAGCCATCATGATGATTTTAGTTTTAACATGGACTACAGGTTGTTCCATAAAATCTAATGAACTAGCAGGCGAAGATAAGAAAAAACCAGTTAGAGTTTTAACCGTAAAAGAAGAAAAGCGGCCCATAACCTTAGAATATACAGGAATCGTAGGGACAGAAGAATTAAAAAAGCTAGCCTTCAAAAGTGGAGGAAAAGTAAAAAAGATTTTTGTAAAAACAGGAGAACAGATTGAAGCCGGTCAAGCGCTTATACAACTGGATACTGCAGACTTAGCCTATGCCCTATCCGGTGCCAGAGGTCAAATGGACGCAGCAAAAGCTCAATATGACAAGGCAGTCAATGGTGTTGCCCCTGAGGAGCTTCAACAGATAGAAGCTAATGTTAAAAAGGCGCAAGACAGTTATAGTTTTACGAAGGATAACTATGAAAAATTTGAAAAACTATTTCAACAAGGAGCCATTTCCCAAAATGAACTTGACCAAATAAAGCTGGAGCTTGATATTAGGGAATCGGACTTAAAAGCAGCCAAAGAAATAGAGAAACAGGCAAAAAACGGAGCAAGGGACGAGGATAAAGCAGCTGCAAAAGGTCAATGGAAACAGGCACAGGCAGACTATGATTATAAGGCGAGCCTAATGGAGGATGCGACCATAAAGTCTGATTCAAGCGGTTACGTGGTAGATGTTTTGTATGAGGAAGGGGAATTGGTAGCAGCAGGATATCCTGTTTTAGTAATAAGAAATGATAATCAAGTCGTAAAAGTAGGTATATCCTCTAAAGATTTTGAAAAGGTTACAATTGGAACAAAGGCAAAGATCAGTACTGAAAGAAAGGTAATAGAAGGGGAAGTAACCAATATAGGACAGACGCCGGATAGTCAAACCAGGACTTATCCAATCGAAATTGCCTTGCCAGAACAAACTTTGCCTCTGGGTTCCGTAATAAAGTTAGAATTAATTATTGGAGAAGAAAGTGGTGTATGGATTCCAATCACAGCGGTTATGGCAAATGGTGAAGATTATGTATATGTGGTAAGTGATGAAAAAGCTTCATTAAGGAAAATTACATTAGGAGCAGTGAATGGAAGCTATGTGAAGGTGGAAGGAATAGAAAATAACGACCAGCTTGTTATAGAAGGAATGCAAAGACTAAAGGATCAAGACCTGATATCTATTCAGAAGTAAGGGAGGTGTAACAATGAGAAAAGGAATTATTTATGCCGCTATAAAAGAAAGAAAGGTTACACTATTTCTTGCAGCATTGATCATGATTGGAGGATTATATAGCTATTATATTACGCCAAAGCAAGAGAATCCGGAGATTACACCAGCTTATGCCATTATTACTGCTGTCTACCCCGGTGCATCACCTGAGGATGTAGAAAAGCTCATAACGAGCAAGATTGAAGATGAGGTTGCAGAGCTGAAGGGATATGAGCATGCAGAATCCCAGTCACGTAATAGTCTATCCGTTGTAGTTTTAAAGCTAGATCAAGGAACAAATGTTGAAAAAGCATGGCCGGACTTACGGCAAAAAATGGAGGACATACAGCCTGATTTGCCTGCAGAGGTGGAAAAGATTCAAATCAATACTGATGTTACTGAGACAGCCGGAATCATCATCAGTATGTCTGGAGAAAAGTATTCCTATGAGGAGTTGGCCGGCTATGCAGAGAACTTTAAGAAAGAACTTAGTAAGATTGACGGTATTTCACGCTTTGATATTAGTGGAAAACAAGAGAAGCAAGTAAAAGTTGAAATCGATATGGAACAGCTGAATTATTATAAGCTTTCCCTTGAAGATATTGTTCAAATTCTACATATGCAAAATATAGAAATTCCATCGGGAGAAATTAAATACGATGGGGGAAGATTCAATGTAAAAGCATCTGGAATTTTTAAAAGCTTGAAAGAGATAGAAAACACAATTATTGCAGGTTCACAAGAAAGTGGTGCTGTAGTAAGGCTAAAAGATATCGCGAAAATATACATGGAATTAGAGGATTCCAATTACTTTATCAAGCAGAATGGACATAGTGCTATATTATTGACTGGTTTTTTTCAGCAAGATAAAAATATTGTACTGGTTGGTAAAGATGTAGAAAAAAAGATTGATGAGTTAAAAAGAAATTTACCAGAAGATATACAATTTGATCAAGTGCTTTATCAGCCAAAAGATGTAGGGAAGGCTGTAAATAATTTTATCATCAATCTTATCGAAGGTATTATTTTCGTAATCGCTGTTGTGTTTATCGGCATGGGATTCCGGAATGCTGTAATAGTGTCCATGGCTATTCCGCTGTCTGTTCTAGCCACCTTTCTGATTATGAGGCTGTTAGGTGTAGAAATACATCAGATCTCTATAACGGCTCTGATCATTGCGCTGGGGATGCTTGTAGATAATGCTATTGTAATAAGTGATGCCATACAGGTAAGGATAGATCAAGAACAAGATAGGATGGAGGCTTGTGTGGAGGGAGTAAAGGAAGTGGCAATCCCGGTCTTAACCTCAACCCTGACTACAGTGGCAGCTTTTATTCCACTCATTGCATTGCCTTCTATAGCTGGCGAGTATATTAGAAGCCTTCCGATTATAGTTATGGTTTCCTTGTCTGCTTCTTATCTTGTGGCTCTCTTTGTAACACCTACAATGGCGTACCTCTTCTTTAGGAAGAGTACAGTAAAAGAAAAGCCCTATAAGATCAGAAAATTCTTTGACCGTATGCTTCACGTAGGAATGCTAAAAAGGAAAACAACGATTACTATAGCATTTATAGCCCTAGGGCTCTCAATAATATTAGCTGCGCAATTGGGTTTGCAGTTTTTCCCAAAAGCTGATACAAACATCATCTATATTGATATGAGGACAGAGTCCAGTACCAATATAGATAAAACGGAGGATTTGGTAGTGCAGGTAACCAGAATACTGGAAGAGCAGGAAGAAGTATTAAGTCATACAGTTGCCATAGGGGATGGACTGCCTAAGTTCTACAATACCTTGCCCATATATACCAGATCCCAAGACTTTGCTCAAGTAATGATTCGCTTGGATCTAAAAAAGAGTAAACGATTTAAAAACAATACCGCTTTTGCTGATTATCTGCAAGAAGTTTTTGATAGACGAATTATTGGCGGGACAGCAACCGTTAAGGAGCTGGAACAGGGTGAGCCTATTGGAGCTCCGGTGAGAATCCGGGTTACCGGAGAGGATATGGAACAGCTGGAAGCTTCAGCCAGAAAAATCAGTCAATATCTTTCCGCAATTGACGGGACAATGAATGTTGATGACGATTTTACAGATAAATCCTATGAATTCTATGTGGATATTGATAGTGAGAAAGCCAGTTATTTTGGTATCACCAAATATGATGTACAAAAGGAAATAAACATAGCTTTAATGGGACGTAAAGCTTCTGTATTTAGAGAAGCCGGCAATGAATATGACATCATCGTCGATAGCAACATTGCGTCTACCGAGGATCTTGGAAATACGGCGATAAAATCCTCTATGACAGGGAACAAAATTTTGTTAAAAGAAGTGGCAGAGATTCGATTGATATCAGAAGTACCCAATATTAAAAAATATGACAGGGATAAAGCTGTTATGATTTATAGTGATGTTAAGCTGGGATACAGTTCTGTAACAATCCAGGATCAGTTGAAGGTAGCTTTGAAAGGGATGGAATTAGGAGATGTAGAAGTGGTATTCGACGGAGAAAGCGAGAAGATTGTAGAGCACTTTGGAAATATCGGAATATCCTCCATTTTCGCTATACTATTGGTTTACGGCATTCTGCTCATCCAGTTTAATTCATTTATACAACCGTTGATAATTTTGCTTACAATTCCCCTATCTGTCATCGGCTCTATTTTAGGATTATTTATATTTAGACAACCGCTATCCTTCACAGGGCTTTTAGGTATAGTAAGCTTATTAGGGATCGTTGTGAATAACGCCATCGTGCTCATTGATTTTATCAACAGTGAAAGAAATCAAGGCAAAGATATTAAGGAAGCATGCTTAGATGCAGTAGATAAACGCTTTAGACCAATTATACTCAGTACGACTACGACAGTAATAGGGTTAACTCCTTTGTTGTTTTCAGAAAGTCAGCTGTTTAGACCAATGTCAATCGCATTAATGAGTGGTTTGATGGTTTCTACCCTATTAACTCTTGTAATCATCCCTATTGTATATCACTGGGTAGAATCAAAGCTAGAAACAAGAAAAGCACACAGTTAGAAGAGAACAAATGGATTCTGTATTCTATTTCTTGCGCCACAATTATTCAAAGAATAGACTCTTATAATCCTTATTTAAAAAAGCTGTTCGGAAACAGTATTAACGTTTCCGAACAGCTTTTATTTACTCTAAATTTAACTTTCTCTTTAAAATGTAATTGGTTAAGAAGAAATATCCAGCAGCAAAGACTCCCGAATATAAGATGGAGACCAGCAGAATGCTATTTATCAGCAATAAGTCTGGGATATAGGCGCCTCCCGGTGTGAATATGGAGTGATTAAAGAAAATAGCACCAAACAACGTCGTAGCTATTTGAGAAACTATATTTAATAGAATATACATACCGAAGGATGCTAAAAGCTTATACTTGTTAAAGAGGTGCCCTAATGCGATAGCTGCATAGATTGACAATATTGTAGAAGCAAGTGTCAATAAACCAAGCACCATGACTTCAAAGCCAACAAGAAAAGTAGAAGCACCTAACTGTTGTTGAATTTGGCTAAAGGCCATTGCTATTCTGCTAAAAAACTCCGAGATATTAATTTTGTTAGATGAAATCAGTAAAATGGAGCAGAAACCAACAAAGCCGCTGGCAATGGTCCAAAGCATTGAAATAATTAGCTTGCTGAGAATATGACTCCATGACTGAACTGGCAGCGTAAACATCAGATAGCCTTCGTCACCTAAAAGACTTTTATAGAACCGCTGTATCAGTACAAACAATGTCATAACCACCAAGCCTATCATCAAAATCACATACACGAACATACTGATGCCTATCATTAAACCATAAGAAGAAAAGGCTTTGTCACTAGCATTGGGCACATCAAGAAATAAAAGATTGATGGCTGCAAAAATCACTATGGTAAGATAAAGAGGCAGAAACAGACGAGCGGTTGCCTTTATCTCATATTTTAATAGCTTGTTTAACATTTAAAAACCTCCCTGAATAAAGAATCAACTGATTTCCCGTTTTCATCACGAATTTCATCCACCGACTTTGTGAGTACCACTTGGCCGTCCTTTAAAAAGATGATATCGTCAAGGATTCTCTCAATGTCAGAAATCAGATGTGTCGAAATAATGATGGTTGCATTTTCTTGATAGTTGCCCAGTATGGTATCTAGAATGTAATCTCTAGCTGCAGGGTCTACACCACCTATGGGTTCATCCAGCAGATAAAGCTGTGCCTCGCGACTCATGACTAGAATCAGCTGCACTTTTTCTTTTGTTCCCTTTGAAAGTGTCTTTAATCGCTCATTAGGATTGACGTTTAGTCTTTTCAACATGTCGTAGGCTTTTTCTATGTTGAAATCCTGATAGAAATCTTGAAACATCTGTATGATTTCGGAAACCTTCATCCAATCATTTAGATAGGTTCGCTCAGGTAAATAAGAAACAACTTTTTTTGTCTCAATTCCTGGGGTTCTTCCCATTATTTGAAGTTCACCGCTTGTTGGCTTTAGAAGATCATTACAAAGCTTTATGAGGGTGCTTTTCCCACTGCCGTTAGGTCCCAGCAAACCAATGATTCGGCCTTTCTCTATGTTCAAATTGATATTATTTAGGGCTTGTTTACTACCAAAGCTTTTACTTAAATTCTTACACGTTAGAATGGAACTCATTTTTTCGCCTCCTCCAGCATTGTTGTAATAATTGAAAGGGTCTCTGTTTTATTCAAGCCTAAGCTTTTCATCTTTTCAAGAAATTCTGATATCTGTTCTTGAGCCAGTTTTTGCTTTGCCTGTTGAATCATTTTAATATCCTCCGTTATAAATCTTCCACTTGTACGATTGGTATAAAGTAGTCCATGCTCCTCTAACATAGATAGAGCTTTTTGCATGGTATTCGGGTTTACAGCAGCCTCCTGTGCCAATTCTCTGACTGAAGGAAGCTTAGATCCTGGCGCAAATATCCCAGAGCAAATTTTGATTTCAATTTGCTCAATCAATTGCGAATATATTGGTCGGTCTGATTTTAGATCCCAAGACACACGATCACTCCTTTTGCATTACTGTATTATTGTACTAAGTACTTAATACAATAATACAGCGATGAATTTTTATTGTCAATAGTTTTTTAAAATCTTAACAAAATAAAAGTTTCATAAATTTTCTGAATAAAATATCAAAAAAATCAGAATGTGAAACATAGTTCCACAAACTCCGCGAATAATTGACACACTAATTCACGATGTTATAATAAACGTATAAGCCATGGGAATTAATACCATATGAAGAAGGAAGGTACTATGAAAAGTGTATTAGTACGATTAAGAGAATACAGTAGTCAAGCCAGTACAACTGAGAAAGCTGTTGTCACCTATATTTTAAAAAATCCGAAAGAAACCTCATCCATGACCATCTATCAGCTTGCAGACCAGACTTTTTCTTCACCTTCTTCCATAATAAGAATGTGCCAGAAAAATGGGTTTGAGGGGTACAAGGATTTTACAAAAGCACTGATATATGAGTTGGCGGTAAGGGAACATAGCCAATCTGAGGAAAAAAAGGAAATTACGAAGGCTGACCGCATTGAAGAAATCGTGGATAAAGTGACATACAAGAATATTATTTCCTTGGAGGATACAAAATCCCTTATTGATTTTGAAGTCATCAATAGCTGCATTCAGCTCTTACGCACCTGTAAGAACGTTTGCTTGTTTGGAATGGGTTCTTCTTTGTTGGTTGCCAAGGATGCGCAACTGAAATTTATGAGGCTGGATAAGCGATGTACCGTGAATGATGACTGGCATGTACAGCTTTTAACAGCCAGATATATGTCTTCGGAGGATCTCGGCATTATCATATCCTACTCAGGGCAAACCAACGAGATGATTGAATGCGCCAAGGCTATGAAAGAAAACGGCGTCAAGATAATTTCAATAACCCGATATGGGGTATCGCCTATTGTTGAATTAACACAATTTGAAAAATCCTTAGAGCAAATCTCAAAAACACATATTCAAAAGGGAGAATATCATGATTAATTTAGAAGCGCTGTCAACAGAGCAGCGAAACATGAAAACTCAGGACTTAGATACCATGTCCATCTATGATGCCTTGGTGGCGATGAATGAAGAGGATGCTCAGGTAGCGACAGCAATTCGCCAGGAACTGCCTTATATAGAAAAAGCAGTGAAGGCTGTAATACAAGCCTTTGAAAATGATGGAAGATTGATCTATATAGGAGCCGGAACCAGCGGAAGGCTTGGACTTTTAGATGCGGTAGAATGTCCCCCGACCTTTGGTACACCGCCTGAAATGGTGGTGGGTCTGTTGGCGGGCGGAGTAGGTGCTTTTGTTAAAGCCACAGAAGGCGCAGAAGACAGTCTGACCATGGGTATCAATGACTTAAAGGACATCGGTCTCACCAGCAACGATATAGTCATAGGAATAGCGGCTAGTGGAAGAACTCCATATGTGGTAGCAGCACTTCAATATGCAAAAGAGGTGGGATGCACTACAGCCGCAGTATCCTGTAATAAGAATTCTGCAATTGGAGCTGTTGCAGATATCGCAATCGAGGTGATTGTTGGACCTGAGATTCTTACAGGCTCTACCAGATTAAAGGCAGGCACCGCTCAAAAAATGGTGCTGAATATGATATCCACCCTAGCCATGGTTGGAATCGGTAAAGTGTACAAGAACCTTATGGTAGATGTTAAGAAGTCCAATCAAAAGTTAGAAACCAGAGCAGAAAACATTATTATGAATGCAACAGAGGTTGACCGTACCACAGCAAAGACAGCATTAATCGAGGCAAAAGGCAGTGTAAAGCTGGCAATTGCCATGATTCTGTTAGGTTGTGATGCGGATGGGGCCTTAGAGAAACTACAGGCAGCGAAGGGACATATCAGACAGGCACTAATAAAATAAAAATAAATATTAAGGGAGTGTGGACTATGGCTATCAATAACAATCAATTAGCAGCCAGAATCCTAGAACTGGTTGGGGGAAAGGCTAATGTTGCATCAGCAACGAATTGTATGACAAGACTTCGCTTAAGATTGAAGGATTCAAGTGAAGTAAACATGGAAGAGCTTAAGAAGACAGAAGGGGTTCTAGGCGTGGTTGACGCTGAAACACTACAGGTAATAGTTGGACCAGGTAAAGCTAAAAAGATACTGGATATTGTAGTGGATGAATATTGTGTAGCAAAGGATGCAGCTGTAGAGGAAGACTGGAAAGCGAACAAAGAAGCAATCAAAGCAGGAAAGAAACAAAGCAAAGGAAAGCAAGCGCTTGAAACCATTGCAGGCATCTTTATTCCTTTAATCCCTGCAATTATCGCAGCCGGCTTATTCAATGGCTTGGCTTCCTTAATTAGTACCCTGTTGGGAAAAGGTGTTTTACCTGCTGAAAGCAATTTCTGGATCGTAACCAGGATGTTATTTTCATTGCTGGGAACTGGTTTCCTAGGATATTTTGCAATTTATACAGGGATTAATGCAGCTAAAAGATTTGGAGCAACTGAAGCGCTTGGTGGCATGATAGGTGCCATTTCCATCAATGCATTAATTAATGATATTTCAGGTGTATTTGGATTATTAAATAAGGAAGTTCCACTAAACTCTATCCTTACAACAGGAAAAGGCGGTATTATTGGTGTTATTGTAGGAGTATATATCCTTGCTAAGGTTGAAAAGTGGATTAGAAAAAGAGTACCGGATGTATTGGATCTTATCGTAACGCCATTTGTATCCTTATTGGTGGTAGGATTGGCATTTGTATTTGTTATCATGCCTGTATCCGGATTTGTATCCGATTGGCTGGTAAAATTTTTAAACATATTTATTAGCTCGAATAATACAATTGTAAGTATTCTTTCTGGATATATTTTATCGGCACTATTCCTGCCAATGGTCTTATTAGGTTTACACCACGGATTGATTCCAATATATGCAATTCAGCTTGAAGCTTTGGGCGGCGTAAGCTTATTCCCCGTTCTAGCAATGGCGGGAGCAGGTCAAGTCGGCGCAGCCATCGCTATTTACCTAAAAGCGAAGAAGGTGAAGAACGAAAGACTTAAAAAGGTAATTGCAGGTGCATTGCCGGCAGGTATTCTAGGCGTTGGCGAACCTCTTATTTATGGGGTAACGCTTCCATTAGGTAAGCCTTTTATTACAGCAGGCCTTGGCGCTGGTTTTGGCGGCGCGTTTGTAATGGCAACAAAGGTAATGGCATCTGCGTGGGGACCATCTGGTCTGGTAGCAGTTGCAATCATGCAGCCAGCCTCTATTCTGAACTATTTGCTGGGAATTATAATCTCTTATATTGGAGGATTTGTAGTTACAACTATGTACATAAAGGATAAAGAAGTAGAAAGTGTTTAGTCAAATAGGCAGATCCGTTTATGTCAGCACTTATGAACGACAGAAGGATCGTCTGCTTCAAATGGATGTGAAAGGGAGCTTTGTATTTACCTCCTTTCACATCCAGGAGGAGCTGGATGATCAATATAAAGAAAAAGCAAAAGCCTTATGCAATTTCCTGAAGGAAGCAGGCTTTTTTATTATTGGAGATGTATCTCCTAAGACGCTGAAGTTTTTTGGTTATGTGGACATCAGCCGCTTTGCTGAGGATATGGGCTTGGATGTTCTTCGGATAGATTATGGTTTTAGCCTGGAAGAAGTCGTGGCAATTCATGATCAGTTCGGCATCGCCTTCAATGCTTCTACTGTAAATCCTCTAGAAGCTAAGGTACTAATAGATGCAGGCAAGCAAGTCTATGCCATGCATAATTACTATCCAAGACCGGAAACGGGACTGGATGATGAATATTTTAGATCTGTGAATCAGAAACTTCAAGCAATTGGGTTAAAAGTTCTTGCTTTTATACCGGGAGATGAAATAAAAAGAGGACCTATTGAAGAAGGCTTGCCTACATTAGAACGACACAGAAATATTCCTCCTTATGTTGGATATCTGGACTTAACGGTGAATTTTAAGATGGATGGTATTTTCATAGGAGACGTTCAGCTTTCTCAAAAGCAGGAGTTCCTTATCAGAGATTATTGCCGTGATGGGGTTATAATAGTCCCATCAAACTTGAATTCAGAATATGAATATTTGTATGGAAAGAAATTCACCATACGTATAGATTCGCCGGCAGCAGTGATGCGATTGCAGGAATCCAGAGAATATTCCTGCCAAGGAAAGCTCCAGGAACCCAAGCATTGTATCATAAGGTCAGAGGGAGCTATTACCATGGATAACAAGAACTACGGAAGGTATTCCGGTGAGATTCAGATTATAAGGCAAAACTTGCCTCAAGATGATAGAGTAAACGTCATTGGTCATATTGAGGAAGAATATATCACAATAATGCATTGTATTAAAAATGGCGCAAGTATTAGGCTGGAAAGAGGCAAGGGAATGTTCCGGGACAGTATTAGCCATATACAGGAAAGATGATTGTCTTTTGCTGGCAGGAAAAATTGCAGATAACGTTGAAGCTTATGAAGAAAACAGCTAATAGGATCATGAGTCCGATTAGTGAGAATATAGGAGATAATAAGGATGAATCTATTTAGCAAAGTAAAAAAAGCACCGCTTCAATTGGCAGCACCAATGAAGGGTCAGATCATTGACATTACTGAAGTGCCAGATGCAGTATTTGCAAATAAGTATGTTGGTGATGGGGTCGCCATCTATCCCACAGAAGGAAAGGTATACTCACCTGTAGATGGTGAAATCATGCTGATGGCAGAAACGGGTCATGGTATTGGAATAAGAACAAAGGAAGGCTTTGAGATTCTGATTCATGTAGGTCTAGACACTGTAAATATGAATGGAGAAGGCTTTGAAAATTTGATATCAGAAGGCGATAAAGTGAAAAAGGGGCAGAAGCTGCTGAACTTTAACCTGGAGCTAGTGGAGAAAAAAGCAAAATCTATAATTTCACCTGTAGTTATTACCAATATGGAAATGGTGGAGCAGATCGAGAAAAACGGACTTACGGGAGATAAGAATGTTCTGATGACTGTATTTGAAAAGCAATAGAATAAACAATAAAATCCTCTGCTGATTTTTTAGCAGAGGATTTTTATAGTATTTAGTGCTAATAAAATATTCGTAGTATAATAATTGATACAATATAAATTTAATAATGCAAATAATATTTTTAAGACATATTTTCTAAATTTCAAATAAGTATTATAATTTAGACATGATCTTTTGATAATTATTTGTCAAAATTACAAAAATCATTGATTTGGAGGCTGATTCAAATAAGTATATTAGTAGATTGCATAGGCGAAATGTGTCCGGTACCTTTGATAAAAGCACAGATTCAATATAAAAAAATAAGTTCTGGAGAGCATATAACCATAATTGCAGATCATAGCTGCACTTCTCAAGCTCTTATAGATGCTTTTAAAAAGTTTGACTGTGATGTAAAAGTAGAAGAAGAAAATGGGATATGGGAGATAACTATTACGAAAATAAGTTAGCAGAAAGTTTTTCTCCCATAATTTTTTATAAACGATATGAACTCTTTAATGTGAGGCTGCGAAGCCCTGCTTTTTTGGTATATGACGCAGATTTCACAGACCGGTATATCCTCTTGAATGGGCAAGGTATTTAATAAATTCGTGTGTAATTCTTTTTTTACAGAGGTAGCAGGGATGATTGAGACGCCATGGTCTGCTACGACGGATGCTTTTATGGACTCATAAGTGGCCAGTTCCATTTCTATATTTAACTTTTCAACAGGAATATTATTTCTTTTAAACATTTCTTCACTAAATTCTCTTATACTGCTTGCACTTGGTCCTGTTATAATAGGCAAAGCAGCGATATCCTTCAATGAAATTGACTCCTTATTTATTTTGCGATTGCTTGAATAAACAAATATCAAATTGATATTGCTTATATGAATACATTCTATACCATCGATATTTACTTTCGAGTCAATAAAGCCAATATCGGCACTACAGTCTAAGACATGGTCAATAATATCCTTGGTATATTCATTTTTAATTGAAAATCTGGTATCAGGCTGGCTTTTCTTATACAGGTGCAAGGTGCACGGCAGCAGATATTCTCCAACACTGTTACAGGAAGATATTTTAATCTCCTGAATTTCTGATTTTTTGCAAAGATCAATATCCTTAAGCATATTTTCATAAATATTTATGAGAGCCTCTGCATAGCTCAATAGGATCTCGCCTTCCTCAGTCAACTCTACACCCTTATTGCTTCTTATTAAAAGCTTAGAATCCAAAGATTTCTCTAAGGCTTGAAGCTGTTGGCTCAGAGCCGACTGAGTCATGTGCAGATTCTTGGATGCTTTAGATATACTGTCCTGCTTTACGATTTCAATAAATGACGTAAGATAAGATATATGCATAAACGATCAACCTTCTCCTTAATCATAGAATAACTATTTGTAATTGGTTTTATGATATGCATTTTAGACATTGCAGATTATAACTGATTCTTATTCTGCATAACCAACGCTTATTGCATATCATTAATTCTAATTGTATATTAGAGAAGCTAATGACACAAGTCACAATGTTTGTTATATAATTAACGCTGTAGCGCGCAATAAATAAAATATTTTATTTAATCGATTAACAATATAATGGGAAGGTGAAAAGTATGGCTGAAATTTCAAGAAAAGAGTTTCTTAAAGGCGTAGGAAAAGCTGTTGCCGGAGTAACAGTAGTAGGTACTTTAGGATCTGTACTGACAGGATGCACAACTGCTGAGCCTACATCTGCAGTAGCAGAGAAGCCTCAATGGCCATTTCCTTATAAAAAGCTAGATCCAGAAAAGGTATTGGCAAGAGGATTTAAAGGCTATAAAGAAAAGGGTGGCTGAGGCGGCGGCGTGGCTGAAGGGTTCTTCGGCGAATTAGCAGAGCAAGTAGGCTATCCATTTAATCAAATACCGGTAGAAGCATTTACAAGTGCAGCTGGTGGATATGGACAAGCTACTCTTTGCGGCAGCATAGGGGTAGCAGCAACTTGTATTGGATCTGTATGTGATGTGGAAACATCAAAGAAATTAATAGCAGAACTTTCAAAGTGGTATAAGCAAGAAAGTTTCCCAACTTATCAACCGGAAGGCCTGAACTTACCTCAAACTGTTGCAGACTCAGTTTTGTGCGAAAAGTCAGTTGGTAAGTTTATGGAAGTAAGCGGTTTTGAATATGGAAGCGCTGAAAGAAAAAGCCGTTGTGCGGCAGTTGCTGGCGAAGTAACAAAAAAGATGGTTGAATTACTGAATGGAACTTTGGCATAATATGCAAATTTGGTTTTAACGGATTTCCCCTTCAGGTGGAGAATATCTCCACCTGAAATATAAAACAGGGACACCAATGAAGTATTTAAGTAAATAAAAACTATCAGAATAAAAAAGATGGGAGGGACAGCTATGGGTTTCTTACGAATTGGCCCAACAGAACTAATCCTTATATTGGCAATAGCACTTGTAATTTTTGGCCCTTCTAAATTGCCTGAGATTGGAAAAACTTTAGGAAGAGCAATTAAAGAATTTAAAACTCATGCAAGTAAGGTATCTGAAGATTTAAAGGTTGATACTGATGATGAAAAGAAAAACTAGTAAACCAAAGGAAGAAAAAAAATTAACATTTGTTGGACACTTGGCAGAACTGAGAAAGAGAATAATATATTCTGCAATAGCGCTAATTTTAGCAGTAGGCTTCTGCTACAGTTTTGTTGAAAATATAATCAAGGATTTAATTGATATAGCTAAGAATGTTGAATTTATATTCATAGCTCCAGCTGAGCTTTTGATGTCATATATTAAGCTGTCTGTTATAGGTGGACTAATAATTGCGGCACCGTTTTTAATATTTCAAATTTGGTTATTCGTAATACCAGGCTTGAATGGCAAAGAAAAAAGATATATTTTCTTCTCTTTGCTTCTGGGGAGCATATTTTTTATAGCTGGTGTGACCTTCGCGTATCTTGTGGTTATTCCTACAATGATTGTATTCTTTATGGGATTTCAAATAGAGGCAATAAAGCCTATGATAAGCTTTGAAAGTTATTTAAGCTTTGTACTAAGCACTCTTTTCACCTTTGGGACTATTTTTGAATTGCCAATTTTGATGGTGCTTTTAAGTCGATTTGGAATTCTAAAGGTAAGCTTTTTAAAGCAAAACCGTAAGTATATTATATTGATAGTCTTTGTACTAGCTGCAATTTTGACGCCGCCGGATGTAATTTCCCAGATCATATTGGCGGGACCAATGCTTCTGCTTGCTGAAATAGGTATCTTTTTAGCTGGCTTAGTAGAAAAGAAAAAAGAAAATAATACATTAAACGAAGAATAAATACTAACATGTAAAGGAGATAACATAAATGAAGAAAATAATATCAATTACTTTAATATTACTATTCGTAGTTACTGCTCTAGTTGGATGCAGTGGAGGAACAAACGAAGCTGCAGCTCCAGTTCAAGAAACACCTAAGGTTGAAGAAAACAAAACAGAACCTGCAAAAGAAGAGCCTAAGACAGAAGAAAAACCTGCAGAAGAAGTAGTAGTTTATAAAGATGGTATCTATGAAGGAACAGCGGAAGGCATGCATACAATAAAAGTAGCTGTTGAAGTTGCAGGTGGCAAAATAGCAAAAGTTGAAATTAAAGAGCACAAAGAAACTGCGGGAATTGCTGAACCAGCCCTAGAACAAATTCCAGCAGCTATCGTTGAAAAGAACACACCAAATGTAGAGGTAGTAACAGGTGCGACAATTGCAAGTGAAGGTATTATGAAAGCTGTAATAAATGCCTTAGAAGCTGCAAAATAATAGCTAAGAATTCATTTTATAAAGCTTGTACTTTATAAATTACCCTGAAAATTTAGATAAAATTTACTAAGCAAATGGAACTGAAACCCCCTTGATAGACACCAGTATAATAAAAGTACAATGTGTTATTAAGGGGGTTCAGTTTAAGTAATTACTTTATCTTGCATCTGGTAATGGGTGCGGTTCTATGTAAAATATTCAAGGAGTAGACGATATGAAAAAGAAACTGACTTTGAAAATTAAGGGAATGCATTGTCATAATTGTAGTAAGAAGATAAAAGACGGGCTTAGTTATATGGCCTTAGAGGAACTTGAGGTTTCTTACGAAAATGAAGAATTGACATGTATTTCTGAAGATAAGGATTCAATTGTAACCGCTATTCATAAATTAGGTTATACTGCAGAAATTGCAGAGGATAGTTCAGCAAGCCACAATAAAGTTAAAGGTATTATAGTAGCATTATTGGTTCTTCTTGGTTTTTACTTGATTATTAAAAATACAGTTGGGTTTAACACTCTTCCACAGCTTCAAGAAAAGGTTAGCTACGGAATATTGTTTGCTTTGGGTATAGCAACATCCTTGCACTGCCTTTCAATGTGCGGTGGTATTGTGATTTCTCAGAGTATGGCTTTTGGAAATCCTATTAAAGCTACGCTGGGTTACAATGTGGGTAGAGTAATAGCTTATACAGCCATGGGAGCGATTGTGGGGGGAATTGGCTCAATAGTTAGCTTTTCGCCCATGGTCAAAGGTTATATTACAATTTTTGCCGGGACATTTATGATTCTTATGGGTTTGAGTATGCTTCAGCCCTTTGCATTTCTTAGAAAATACATAAAGCTGCCCGCAATTTTTAATATTTCTAAATATAAAAGCAATAAAAATGCGCCATTATTAATTGGGTTGGCTACAGGTCTTATGCCATGCGGCCCATTGCAAACAATGCAAATATATGCGCTTGGAACTGGAAGTATATTAAAAGGAGCTTTATCCATGTTTGTATTCAGTATGGGAACAGTACCATTGATGATGGGTTTGGGTACGATCAGCGGATATATAAGCAGTGGGTTAAATAGGAAGTTATTAAAGTTAAGCTCAGTACTAGTAATTATTCTGGGTCTAATTATTGTTAATAGAGGGTTAGCGTTACAGGGAAATGGCACGCTGGATAGCTTCATCAATGCAAGGAAGGCGACATCAGAAGCCATGCTTCCGGCGAATATGAATGGTTTTCAGGTTATAAACACTTCTGCGAATTCAAATGGTTACGAACCTAACTACTTTATATTGGAAAAGGGAAAGCCTGTGAACTGGGTGATTTCAGGAGATTCTATAAATAGCTGCAACAATGAGATTGTTATTCCTGAACTAAATATTTCACTGAAGCTTAAAGAAGGCTATAATATTATAAAGTTTACCCCAGAGGAAGTGGGAGAATTAGGATTTAGCTGCTGGATGGGTATGCTAGATGGAAAATTCATCGTTGTAGATGATATCAATAATATTCCTGACGATATAAGTACCAAGGCACCAAAGCCAGTGAGCTGTTGTACAAATTAATTAATATAGATTTACTGTAGTAATATACCTGTTTGATTTATGTCAAATGGGTATAACTTTTTGAAGTTAATATCAAAAATTATTGTACCTATTAAAATGATATCAATTGAGATTTCGCTAAAGCTCAAAAGCGCATTATGAAGGGTTATTTGGTCAGGTGTAAATTCTTGGAGCATATAGAGATACTATCCTGTTTAACTATGATAAGAAATAAAGTAAGATAAGTATGTGCATATCAATTATTCTTCTTTCTTTATACAACAAAATAATCATAAGCGAATAAATTTTCCTGTATATTTTGGATATAAGAAATTCTTATACTGTATAAGAGAAATTTATAATAGAAAGCGAATTGTTTGTTATATAATTAACATAATTAATGTGAAATAAAGCATTTTGATATGTTAATCAATTTACAATTGATTGAAGGGTGAAAAGCATGACTGAAATTAAAACGTCCATAGGTGCAAAAACAAATAATAAAAGAATGAATCAAATTCCGATTGGAGTAGGACTTTTAATTGCTATCATAGGTGTAGGATTTTTCGTAGGAATTCAACAGCCTAAATCAGCGCTTTTGTGGGGATTTGGCGTTGCAGCAGGATTTGTATTGCAGAGATCAAGATTTTGCTTTACAGCTTCATTGAGAGATCCTTTGCTGACTGGAGGCACTTCTTTAACAAAGGCTGTAGTAATTGCGATAGCGACTGCGACTATCGGCTTCGCAGCACTTCAATTTGCAGCTGTGACCAATGGGATTGCAATACCTGGAAATATCGACCCCGTTGGGATTCATACTGTGGTAGGCGCTGTATTATTTGGAATAGGCATGGTGATCGCAGGCGGATGCGCTTCAGGAACGTTAATGAGAGTTGGTGAAGGTTCCGTTATGCAAATGATCTCTTTTATATTTTTTTTAATAGGATCTCTATGGGGAGCTAAGGATTTTGGATGGTGGTCAATTAACTTTATGCCTGAGAAAGGAATATTCTTACCTGAGGTATTGGGGTGGCCATTAGCAATAACCGTTCAATTTGTACTGCTATTAGCAATTTTTATATTGGCTGATTGGCATGGAAATAAGAAGCCGAGTCAATAAGGCTAAGTATTTGAGGTGAAAATAAGAATGTCAGCAATAAGATTAGAATGCTTGGGAGAGGCTTGTCCAATCCCTTTGATCAAAGCACAGAAGAAGATGGCCGCTTTGAGGGTAGGAGAGGTTATGATAGTAGAAACAGATCATAGCTGTGCACTGAAAAATGTACCTGAATGGGCCAGCAAAGAAGGATATCATGTTGAAGTTACAGAAGTTGATGCTGGTCTGTGGGAAATATACATTAAAAAAACAAAATAAATCTCCCTTTTTTATATAGGAAGGTGCATTTATGGATTTAAGAAATAATGTTTATTACAAAAAATTTCTAAAGGAACCGTGGCCATATACCGTTGGTGCAGTGATTCTGGGATTATTGAATATTGGCATGCTGGTATCTACAGGAAAGGCGTGGGGTGTAACATCTTACTTTGCTACCTGGGCAGCATGGATATATCAAGCTATAGGTGGACATCCTGAATCATGGTTTTACTTTCAGGAAAAAAGTGAAGCGGCAGCATTAGTAGGCGGATTTGCACAGAATATGCAGTCTTTATCTGATTTTGGCATCATATTTGGCGCTCTTCTGGCAACTTTATTGGCATCGCAGTTTAGAATAAAGAAGATTCGATCATGGAAGCAAGTCGCTGCTGCAGCACTTGGCGGGCTTATAATGGGCTATGGTGCAAGAATATCCTTTGGATGTAATATCGGAACATTATTCAGCGGGGTTGCATCCATGTCCATACATGGCTGGGTTTATTGGATATTCATTTTTTTCGGAGCTTGGATAGGTGGTAAATTATTAGTTAAATATCTTATATAGTATATGTGAATAAAACTACTCAAAATTTCAGTTAAGGACATGATCAGATCATATATATGAGAACATATAGAAAACGAGCACAAATTATGTGCTCGTTTTTTTAATCATAATTAAAGCTTTCTAAGGTTAACTTGCCTAAAAGTATGTTATTTTTCAAAGAATGCTTTTGATAGGGTATAGGCATATTGTCCCTGCTATTGGTTTTTATCACAAAGTAAAGCAATTCGCTCTCTCCTGCAATTTCGCCATACAGGGCACCATCCTTAAAAAGCTTATCGCCTGTCTTAAGCACCATATCATAAATGGATATTTGATTTTCAATTGCTTGTTTACGCTTACTGCTCATAAAACCACATCCCACACTTATTCCTCTATTATCATACCGCTACAAGCCTTAATTTTCAACATTTATTTACAGGATAGTGTATTAGATGCGTAAAAAGGAAAAGTTATTACAAAATTCCAAATGTAATATTGACATACAATAAAACACTTTGTATAATTGTTTATAATGAAATATAAGGAAAATTATAAATATTTAGTTACAAAAGGAATTGAATGTTAACAACTCTTAATGAGGTAGGTGACAAATTTGAGGCTATTATTGGCGGTAGGTCATGCAGAAATGCATCGATTTATTGCACAAAGCTACGGTGTGGAAATTTCTGATGTTGCAGAAAGTGCAGAGGAGCTGTATGAGCTGCTTAACTATTCTAAAGCCGATACTTTAGTCCTTTCTAGATATCTGATAGGCAGTGAAAATCCTCAAATCTTGATAGACAGGATAAAAGCCCTTAGATCTGAATTGAGAATTATTTACTTATACGGAGTGGAAGACAGCAATACAAAATTATTTCTAAAATATTTAGAAGGCAAAAACATAATTGATTATCATGTTGGAGAGCATGTATCATCCTTAGACCTGAATCGGTTGCTGTTTAATAATAAAAAGGAGAAGCGGACTATAACAAATGGTTTCATAAAAACCAATGCGAAAACCTTGTGGGTCAAGGAATTGGATAAAGCAGTCATTAGTATATATTCAAACTGTTCAAATGGCAAGTCGCATTTGGCATGGAATTTGTCAACAGCCTTTGCTCGAAGGGGCTATAAAACAACGTTGCTAAATTTTGACCGTGGATATTCGGCAAATCTATATTTTGGAATAGAGGAAATTTATTTTGACTTGCTGGAATACCTGATTAAACAGGGGGAGCACCAAAGTATCTTAGATCAATGCTATAAAAAAGGAAACTTACGTGTAGTAACAGGAAACCTAGGAAGCGACAGTTTAATTTCATCAGAAGATTTTTTAAAGTTCTTATATTTTACCAGATCAAAAAGCGACATTCTAATAATTGATACATATACAGGATTAAACGATGTAACATTTCAAGCAATAAACAACTCAAATATTGATCTTCTCATTTTTGATAGCGATCTTATGCATTTTCACATGAATAAACTAATGATTGAAAAGCTGGGCAGTCATTTTATAGCAGAGAAAACTTATGCTATTATGAACAACTGCAGTACAGGCAGCGAGTCTTATAATTACATATACAAACAAATAAGCAGGTTGAATATAAAGTTTAAGGGATCATTGCCCTTGAGTACTTGCGGTAATTTGGGCTGTGATTTGATGCATACTGGCAAAACGCCCTATGAAACAGTAAAAAGTAGCAGCTTTAGTATGGATATGAACAATATATTAAGTGCTTTAAATGCTAGAAATAGAAAAGGCACACCTAATTATATTATGAATAGGGAGGAAGCACGATGAGTTATGTAAGACAGACGAGATTAGGCATAAGTAAGAAGCTGGTATTATATGTAATGCTAATATTATTATTCATTTTGCTAGGTACAGGGAGTGCTTTATTTTTAAGCAATAGGACTGGAACAACGATGGAAAACAGTCATACTGCTGCTAAGGAGCAGAATATGATGAGTGTTGTACGAGCTAATAGGAATATACAAGCAGGTGAAATAGCGGATGCATTAAAATTTGAAATAGCTCAAGTACCAACAGGTATTGTACCTCCTGGAGCAGTGGGCTCATTACAGCAGCTGCAAAATAAAAGAGTATCAGTTGAAATAAGAGATAAGGAGTTTTTATTGCAAAGTGATTTAGTTGAAAGTGGAGATTGGTACGAAGTGGGTGACAGGCTTATTGAGCACACATTTCAAGAGGGAGCTATACCTTTAACGGTAGCGGTGGGAAGTATAGTAGATATAAAGCTATTTAGGGTTAAAGAGCTGGACAGTGTTGTGATTACAAAGGCTGTTGTAATCGGGAAGTCAAATCAAACCTTAAGCTTTTATTTAAATGAAACTGAGCAGGAGAATATTAAAGAGGCTAGTACAGAAGGTCAACTTTTTCTTGTGCAGTATTTGGACAAGTCTCAAGAAGCAAGTGCTGTAACATATTTACCACAATATAGCCACGAAAATAAAGCTTTGGGAATAAAGGCTGCATCGAAATTTGGAGATACAAATATGAGCGGGGGCGAATAGTAGATGAGAGATAAAAAAGGTAGGCTTATTGCAGTATGGGTACCTGGTAACCATGGGGCAGGTGGAAGTACAATAGCAAATTGTATCGGTATTACGCTGCAGCATATTACTAATAGGAGAACCTTAATTGTCAATATGGGCAGTCCAAGAAACTTTATGGAGCAGTATTTAAAAAATGATGTGGATATAAGATTCTCAATGGATTATTTAAGAAGCTTCAACATGGATTTAAGTGCAGAGCATATAAAGACCTATGCTACTAGTATAAATGATTTGTTGTGTATTTTGCCAAACTGCAGGATTACCAGTGGAATAACTAAGGTTGGAGAAGGTTTTTATCAAAGATTTATTGAGAAAGCGTTAGAGGCTTATGAAATCGTTATAGTTGATTTAGAAACAGGTATAAATAAGGAAAATCAAGTGTTTCTTAATAGTGCTGACATGGTACTTCCAGTTATGAATGAAAATGAATTAATGCTGAAAGAGATTTTTGAAAGCAGCGAAACAATACAGGAATATGTTAAGAGTGATAAAGCAATTCCAATATTTAATGGTTTACACATTACAAGCGGAGAAGTTAAGACCTTAAAAAGATATAATGACAGATTAGGACTAAAGGCATCCTATGGTATCTCCTACGATGTAAAGACAAATAAAGCTGCTTGCAGTGAGGGTAAAATGTATAGTTTCCTAAAAAAGGAATTAAATAAGAGGAATTCTTATATTCCCATGGTTGAACAAATGAGAGAGCTAAGCGGAATCATTGCCGAGAAGCTTTTGATCCCATTGGAAGAAATACAGGATAATAATAGGCTTGTTGACATGCTGTTTCCTAGAAGAAAGCACTGGGGTGAAATTGATGTCTAATTACCAAAAAGAGATTTTGAAGGCATTGGATATTAACATGCTTTGTAAGCAAATTGAAAAAAACTTTGAAAGCTTCATCATAAGACAACCGGAAAATGAGCAAATGAAAAGAATTATAAGTATTCTCAAAAATTTTAAGGATAGCTCCACCTCCGGCAATGCAGAAGATAGAAATATACTAAAGGCTCATATTAAAACTGATTTATTAACCAGCTTTAATATCTACAGTGTTTTAGAGGATGGAAGTTTAGCGGATATACCCCTTTGCAGAGATGTAAGAATAGAAGAGGATAATGATTATATTGAACAAGTATTGCCTTTTGAATGTTCTGAAAAGCTTACAGCAGAAGAAAAATTCAATATAATATTATATTTGAATAGAACGGAGACCAGGGGCCGATCCCAAGCGTTTAAGAACTTAATAAGCAAATATGATATATATACGAAGCAAAGAAGTGATGGCACGGGAAATTGGCAATATACCAGTAATAGGCATGAATACAATAAGGAAGATATTGATTTTATATACCGCATGGAGTTGGAGAGAAGCCCCTTAAGCTTCACCGATAAAGTGGAAATAGTAGTACAGATTATTTATCAAAATATCTTTGGATTGATGTGTCTAGACATTCTTGCTTACTCTGATATAAACGAAATAGGCTTTTCCAATGATGGTAAATATGTTTACTGTTGGTGTGACATAAAGATTTGGCTTAGTTTCTTAGAGCTTACAAAGGAGGAAGCCAGGGTTGTACAGGATAGAGCAATATCCTTTGATAAGGATGCGGGACAGTTGGATGAGAGTTCGCCGGAGAAATTATGCTATAGAGGCGATTTAGCAAGGATTACTGTTACCCAGCAGCCATATTCTTCGGCAAGGAACTTATGCACCAGAATATTTAACCAAAGACATCTGGGAATAAAAGAACTACTGCGTGAAGAAGAATTGCTTACAGCTGTAACTGCCTTGGTCAGAAGCGGTGCGAGTATTTGCATGCAGGGAAGCTTGGGGACAGGTAAAACCACCACGATGTCTGCATTATATGAGCTATTGGATGATAATCTGCATATTGGAATTGTAGAGGATTTCTTTGAACAGCATGTTATGCAGAAATATCCGTATAAAAGGATTGTAGAGCTTAAAAGCTTATACAATAAATCCCTGGAGGATGCAGTTAAAACAATACTTCGGTTAAGTGTAGACGTAGCAGACCTTGGAGAAGTAAGGAGCGGGGAGGCTTTGTATAGTGTGCTGCAGTTAATACAATCTGTAAGCATGTCAGCTTGGTTTACAGTACACGTTGCAAACCCTGAAACTACTGTACCTAGGTTTAAGAATTTACTCCTTGGTACAGGGCGTTATCATACTGAACAAAGTGCGGTAATGGATATTGTAAATTATGTAAATTTGATATTTCAACATAATATTATAAATGGGAAGAGAATCATAACAGAAATCGTTGAGGTGGTTCCTATGGTAAGTACTGCCTTTGAATATGGATTTGATTTAAACATTGATACTGATATAGAAAAACTGCAAAGGCTGTACTATATTCAACAAATACAAAACAATCCAAACAATATGTATAGGCTGAACAAAATAATGGATGCGCGGGATGGTATCCCTAAATTCTTAAATATGCCATCAGAGCAAATATTAAAAAGAGCAAGGTCTAATAAAGATTCATGGAATTATATGGAGAGATTCTTAGAACTTATTGTAAACAATAAAAAGAGAAATGAGGTGGCTGGATATAATGAATAAGCTGAAGTTGAACATGAATAATAGACTTTCATCTCTTAACCAACGCAGCTTTTCAGATAATTTATCAAAGACCTCAATATTGTTCATTGTAGTATGTGCTGCCAGTATAACTTATTTTGCTCTTGCAATCGGACTTTTTCATACCTTATGGTATCATAAGCTTTTTGCTGTAATATCTGCATTGATATTCGGATATAGCATACAGGATTTGTATTTTGAGCAAGTAGAAAGCAGAATTAAACTTTCTTTGCCAAAAACTACAAGAAAACTTTCTCATTATTATACTCATTATAAAGGCAATGTGATTCCAACTTTAAAGGACGCTGAAGAAAAGTGTCCTTTAGAGGCAAAGCTGTACTTGGTAAAAATCCGCAAGGCACTTTTATCGGGAAGACCTGGGGAAGAAATCACTACACTAAAAACTACATTTCCATTTGTATGGTTTAGAATGCTGGCATCTATAATTTATATGGCAAAGGAGAAAGGGGTTGGGGTAGAAGCCGATGGAAGTCAGACAAATTTGATAGGAAAGAGCCTAACCAAAATAACGAATATATTGAATTTTATAAATGTCCAGCAAGGTTACAACGATGCTGAGTTAAAATTTATACAACTATTCCTTTACTTCATACCTCTGCTTTTTATCTTTTCCTCTGATTGGATTAATGCCAAAATACTGATTGAAATGAATATGCAGGACGTATATCAAGGGATTAAGGCTCAAAATATAAAAGCTTATATATTTTTATCTGCAAATTTATCAGCTCTTTTTATTCATTGGATGCGTAAGCAGCAGATATAGGGGGGCATGGAGTTGAATATTATAATTATTGTACAGAGTTTGGCCACATTATTGATAATAGCAGTGATATATATCTATATATCCTATGCAGCTAGAAATTTTAAACTTAAGCGGTTGTTCAGTAATGAATATATCAGAGTAATTAACAGAAAAACGGTAAGGAAGCTTTATCCTTTTGTTCCGAAACCAAGCAGTAATAAATTTATAAGAACAAAATATTTCTTGACTTCTGTTGGATGGAAAATCAGTGTCGAAGATATTTATTTATGTAAGTGGGGTATGTTTGCTGTGACGCTTTTTATGCTTGTGACCATACAAACAACAAATGCAACGATTGAATTGAAAGACATCGTGCAGAATGTCAACTATAACCATAATATTATTGAAACACTAAATGTTGAAACTGAACAAAATATTGCATTGGAAAAGCAACTCTATAATCTAGTTGATGAAATGCTCAAAAATAACAAAGAAATATATGATAAGCAGAAAAAGCATATTTATATTGAAAATATAGAAAGTTTATTATCAGATCAGCGCTTAGAAGTTGGTGATAGACTCAAAACTACAGCGCAGCGATTATACTATAAAGTGCTGCAAACAAGAATTATCAGAAATAGTATCACTCCTTACATTTATATTATTATGTTTAGTATTCTTGTTTATCATTTACCGGATATGCTTGGTCAAATAAAAAGAAAATTAATTGAGGATAAGAAAAATTGGGAAATACTGAATTGCATGATTGTATTCTCTACTTTTGGCAGGATGCAGCCATATTCAGTGCTTAATATATTAGAGCATATGGCAATTGCGACAGAAGTGTACAAGCCCTTAATTGAAGCATTGATTGAAGGAATAAAAAAAGGAGGGCGACAACAGGAAGCCTTTGATACGGCTCTTGAGTCTGTGGACCGAGATGAGTTATATGAGCTGATAGAAACGATGAAGCTTGCAAAGGTTACTGGTTTGGTTAATGCTGTAGATGATTTAGATGATACGATAACAAATACAATAAAATGGATTGAAATTGAAAATATCAAAAGGCGACGTGCCAAAATGCTATATGCTATGTCGGCAATGGCTGTGGTAATAGGCTTAGGATGTATATATTTTGCATATGGTTTGACGGTTATATCAAATCCAGCAAATATGCTAATGAAATAAAAATATAGGAGGGTGATAGTATGGATAGTTTTTGGTCAAAATTACTGATTTTAGGCATCGTAGCGGCAATAGGGTTGTTCTTCATAGGAAATGTCTATGCACCGCAAAGATCAGCACAGGAAGCAATGGCAGAAAGTACACAGCAAAGTGTAAATGCAGTGAAGGCTGGAGTGGATGATATGGCTCCATTGTCTTATAACGGTGACGATGTTATTAACACAGTAACTAACATTTGTAGGGCTGGCAATACAATGAAAGTTGTGGTGGTAGAAGGGGGGACATCCTACATCTTTACCACTGAACCAAGTTATTCAGGGCAAAATATAAGCACAATAGTTGATTCAGACAAGCATTATCTTAAGGAAACCAGTTCCAGCTCAATCATATTTACAGAGCAGAGTTAACTTTTAGGACAAGGTTCTCATGTCCTCATACTCAATACAAGAGGTGAGATAAATGCATAACTTTTGGGCAGTGCTTGTAGTATTGCCGATTTTTACATGGTATTCCATGTTTACCGTACTGGACAGAAACTACACGATAGCACAGCAGGACGTTGAAAATATAGTTTATCAATATACGCAGGTAGCTGCCAAAAAGGGTATTCTATTCGAATCTGTATTGAATGACATGGAAGAGGAATTAAGCAAGTATGGTGAATATGAAGTATTTATTAAAGCAGAGAAGTATCAAGGGAATAGCGCACCTATTATTCTAGATGGTAAGACTGTTATAAATTACGATCTGCGCAACCAAGGTTATGATCTCATAAGTCTTACAGTTATTTATAAGAAGAGACATCCAGTCAGTATCATGTATGAATACAGTGTTTTGGGTGTACCTAAAAATAGCAGCTATAACTTTACTTTGTTTGGCAAGTCAAGCAGTTATATAAGATAGTTGGAGTGTGAATATATGAAATGGTTTTTCTGGACATTAATATTTCTTGTTTTTGTCACCCCAATTATTTTCATCGGAAAGGGGATAGACCATTTAGACATTATGAAGGATCGCTACAAAAGAGCATTGGATGCAGGGGCAAGCTCAGCTGCAAGGGCGTATATTTATGATGATAGGGATAGCTTGGAATATGCAGCAATTGGATTTGGTAGTGAAATGCAGCATGGAGATAATATTTTAGTCGATAAGGATAATGCACTAGATTGGTTTTACAAGGTGTTTTTCAGAAATCTTGGAATTGAAGATGATATGACAACACAAGAGAATATTAAAAAGTATATTCCCATGAAAGCAATAGCAAGCTTTGATAGACTAATGATTGCAAATCTGCACGACCAGTGGATATATGAAAGAGAGTATCTGATAGATTATAAAGGTACTAAGTATTACTTTACAATGTCAGATCAAGTCAGGGTAAAAAATACAAATCTATGGGGGCGAGATATAGACTTTGGTATTAGCCCTATTGAAAGAGAAGCATTAGTGAGCGAGTTTATCAGAAAAGAGCTAAACAAATTTCTTGAAGGTCGAGAAAATTATGAGAGCAATAACACTTATTCAGTAAACATTGCTGGTTATAATTCCGACGAGGAGACAGAAAGCATAGGTGGAATTAGCTTTATTGTAATGCTGGAAGGAATGCCGCTACCCACCTTAAACCCTTGGAAGGTAGAGAAATTCTATGCCTTTGCTTTAGGCGGCACCGAAATAAGTAGAAATTAGATTTATGGTGTCTGTTACTAAATTTCTATCAATAAATACGAAAGGTGGTTTTATTAATGATGAACATTTGTAATTTCATGGGAAGGTTGACACAAGACGCTAATACCAAGACTTTTGAGGAGAATTCAAAGCGTGTCTCGAAATTTACTATTGCAGTTGATCGTAACTTTGTAAAGGAAGGTGAAGAGAGAAAGGCTGACTTCTTTAAGGTTGTGGCATGGAACCTTCCTGAGAAATTTATCAATCGCTGGCTTAAGAAGGGGGAACTTATCGGGGTAACTGGTAGAATGGAAACAAGATCTTTTAAGGGTAATGATCAAGAGGATGTATTTATTACAGAGCTTATTGTAGATCATGTATATCCTACAAATTTTAAAAAAGAATAGCTCAGTGCAAATCCTGATTATATGGTGCCAGGCACCATATAATCAGGATTTGCTGCTACCTCTGCCGCTACTTCAAAGGAGGTGAAGCTATGGGCAGATCAACAAGAGCAGATCATACGGGTGGAATATATCATGTTATTGCTAGAGGAAACAACAAAGAAGTAATCTTTCACGAGGATAAGGATAAGGGGTATTTCCTCAGTCTATTGAAAAAAAGCTGTGAAGCTATGGGATACAAAGTTTATGGATATGTTTTGATGAATAATCATTATCACATTTTGATACAGACGATGGATAAAATGCTGCAAGAGGTTATGCACAAAATAAATAATCAGTACAGTAAGTACTTTAATTTGAAATATGAGAGAGTTGGTCATGTTTTCCAAGGAAGATATAAATCTAGCATCATTCAAGATGAAACATATATGTTCAATGTATTGCGCTATATACATCAAAACCCAATGAAGGCAGGCATTTGTAGAAAGATTCAGGATTATGCATGGTGCAGTGATAAATATTATAGAACTTATATAAATAACTTCATAGACACTAGCTTAATCATGGAAATGCTTTCGAAAGACCCAAAGGAAGCAGGTAAGAAATATGCTAAGTTTATGAGCGGTCATTGTGATGAAGACTATGACAAAATAGATATTGTTGGGGATGAAGCTTATATGATTTTATATGATAGCAGAAAAAAACAGATTACTAGCAGAAAAGGGTTGGATGAGATACTATTAGATACTGGTATCTCCGTTGATGATATAAATTTGATTAAAGCTGGATCAAGGAAGAGGCGCTTAACTCCATACAAGGTTAAATATATTAGAAATGCATTGGAAAACAATTATACATTTATCGAAATAGGGGCTAGTATACATACATCCTCTAGTTCTTTACAGGAATTGCTTGGAAGATATAGAAATTATTAATAACCTGATAACAATGGTGCCAGGCACCAAAAAAATAGGTTATATAAGGAGAGAATATAATGAGAAGAATTATAAGTTTCCTACTAGTTATTACAATAATTTTAACTATGTCAACACCTAATGTATCCGCTAACACATCGATCGGACTCAAAGACCTTCTTATTAATGGCAAGGAACATTGGGCGAAAGTCTATATTGATAAGCTGATTGATCAGCTGATTATAGCCGGTTATCCTGATGGAACATTCAAGCCTGAGAACAATGTAGAAGTAGATTCATATATAAAAATGGTTGTAAGTGCATTAGGTAATAACTTCGAGAATGGAAAGGACTATTATAGCAACGAGTTTAATACATATAGAAGGGCAATCACAAGGGAAGAAGCGGCGAAACTGATAGTACAAGCTTTAGAAACTTTAGAGCAGCTTCCAAGTGCAGAAGAAATCAATAAGTATAAGTCAGTAGTACCTGACTATGCAAAGATTAGTGTGAAATACTCACAACATGCACTAACAGCTTATGCCACAGGTATGATTACAGGAGATCCAAAAGGCAACTTCAAGCCTACAGATAATCTTTCAAGAGCTGAAGCAGCTACAGTTATTATGCGTTTGTTGGATAAATCTTTGAGAAAGCCAATACCGGTACAAGAAGATACAGCAACATTGCCTGAGCTTCTCAAGAGTGATGATGAAGTATGGGGCAGGGAGGATATATTCCATTTGACTCTTGCTGGTGCTTATTCGGTAAAGGATGGGAAGATATCTTTTAATGAAGAGGGAAAATATAAAAATTATGTGCTGGATAACAAGCTCAATCCAAACATAAGTGATCAAGTATATAAAGCAACAAAGGTGCTTATAGATAGCAATCATTATGTACTAACAACATACATGAAAGATGAAAAACCAAGGGTATTTGTCAACTATGCAAAAAGTTCTGGATATGCATTCAATGACGCTCTTTTCTTTGGTTATATGTTCTTCGAAAAAGAACCATACAATGCTAGATCTGATGGTAAAGAGCCAAAATTTAGTGATAAAGTATACATAATTCTATCTTTGGATAGATTGTGGAGAACACCAGATCCAAATAGTTGGTCCACACCTTATTACGAAGCTAAATTAAAGCATTCTTTGATGGCAATATTTGGAGAAGTTGAAGGTGAGGACATTTATGACTACGTATATGGATCTTACATTGACAAGCGTAAAAACCCTCAAAAATACGTAGATAAAAACTTCACAAAAACATTTACAACTGTAAAGGTTGATTTTCCAAATGATGATGGATCTGGATTAACATTTTGCTTCTCAAAAGTTGGTGATTAATAGTGAGTTTTAAAAGAAAAGTTGCACTGCTGTTGGCTGTGGTGATGATCTTGACATCATTTCCCTCCAGCATATTCGCAGCTTACCCAAGCAATCCAGCAGAATTTGAACTTTATCTTGAGAATAACAACATATTTACAGAGAGTAAATTGCTTAAACCAGCCAACTTTTATACATATGAAAGGTATGGCCTTATTACATATGGCAAATTTAATCCAACAGATGACGCAAAATTCTCAAGAGAGACAGGCATGGATGAGCCTCGATACCTTGGCTACACTGACGCTGATCAGTTATATACAAACTCACTATATCCAAATGATGATAGGGGGACCAAGACGCCTATAGATTGGCTTAATGAGCACAGCTATCAAGATGTTGACTATGCAGAAAAGAGTTGGGCACTTGTAACAGATGTGAATCAAAAGAATTTTATGCTTTCTGATATGCTGCAATTTGAAGGTGTTGTTTATAACGGACTTACCGTTAATGCTATAGGGCAATTGAAAGCAAAGCTTTTAAATAAAGCTTCTTTAAGGAATGGTTTTAGCGTGCTGACTGAGCACAAAGCAGCTAACGGCAAACTTTACTACGCAACCTTCTATGGTCAGGAGATGGGTGGGGACACAAATGTTGATTGTGACGTTTATACACAAAATAGCACCTATACATTGAAAGCGGATCAGCAAACCCTCACTGTTCCAGTAACGGTTACTGCTACAGCTGATCTCCGAGGAACCTATGTAAAACAGTCTCACGTTAAGTCTTTAAGAGCGTGTTTTGGTAGCGAAAAGAGTCTGGATGTTGGGAATATTCTTACCGCTACAAAAACTGTTAATAAGATATTTTCAAGATCTGATTTAAAGGTTGGTTCTCAAGTGGTTTACCTGCAAGGCAATGCTGAAATGGTTTCTACTTTGTCTGGAGCTGACGCTTATATTCAACATGGCACAAAAGCTATAACCATAATAGTTGAACCATACCCGAATGCTTATGTGGACATAAAGGCTACTGTAAATCCGTCAAGTAAACAGGTTGACGGCAGCAAGGATGAATTGGTTACTGTTTCAGTTAATGCATCTTTAGTCGGATATACAGACTTATCAAACATTAAAAATTGGACAATTTATGCAAAGCTAGATGGTGAAGATTTAACACTTCAAACTAAAACTAACGCTGGTGGTGTTTTAAGCTCAAGTGCAAACTTTAGCTTTACTGTGGTGAAAAGTAAATTTAACGCTGATAGCTTTTTGCAAACCTTTAGAACAACTGCTGTTGTAACTTTAAATCGAGCAATTGATGGAGAAAGCTCTTACCAAGCAACCTCTTTACCAACAGCAGATTTTTATAAAGTTGCGCCTGTTCCTGACCCTCCACCTACAGGAGGAAACATTAAACCAGTTGCTGTACTTGGCTATGAAGAAACAGTTAAAGCAGAAATGTTTGGTATCCTTATACTGGGCAGTCGACCAAGAAGTACAAAGTAGCCGTTAGAGTTACAGATAATAAAGGAGCTTCAGACGCTGAATCTAATTATATAACCGTTACTGAACCAACAGTAAATGCTAAGATCAAGGTCACAGGGAAGCTTAAGGTAAATAGACAGGTAAAGATCACCAATGCTAGTAAAAGTCCTACACACTACCCTTTAGATATTAATAAGACTGTATGGACATTACAAGCTGTCAGTGGAGGCACGAATGCAGATATAAAATTCAATGGTGTACTGTCAAAAGTGAACGAATTAAACGTAATATTTAATAAGCAAGGTGTTTATAAGGCTACACTTAATGTAACTAATACTTTAGGATATACGGACTCTACGGAATACCTTATCAATATCGGACCTGACTTAAATCCAGTAGCAAACTATTCTACGGCTACTACTGTTATACGTGATGTAAACGATTATGGCAATGCTACTATAGAGCTGCTAGATACATCCTATTCGTTAGATGGAGATATTCTAAGCAAGAGAATATGGAGCTATGCATTTGATAGTGATAATGACGGAATCTTTGCTGATGAAGTTTATAAGACAATTGACAGTGGGAATAATACAAAACCTATATTCAAGGTATCCACAGTAGGAAAATATCAAATAAAGCTTCTAGTACAAGAAAACTTCACTGACACAATACCATTATATATCTTGCCAGCTGATTATCTATCTGATGATACATCAGACAAAGCAGTAGCTGAAAGTGTAGTGGAGGTAATAAATATTGCGCCTACTACCGGTTTTAGCATGATTGACAAAAAGAAAGTGGATTTAGTGTTCAATGTATGGGATACGAAATATACGGCATCAGAAGTACAAACAAAAGTTAATTCCATATTAGTGCCTGCCTTAAGTGCAAATGATATTGATGCAAGTATAAAAGTTGCAGACAATTATGATATGACTTCTTTGGAGAGTGAACTTTCTTTTTCGCACAGACTAAATGCAAAAACCGATGCTGATTGGAGTGCATATAGCGTGAATTCTAATATGTATGAGAGTCCTGCTTATACTTATGTCAGATTATATAATTCAACAACAGGGGCTTACGTAGATATAGCGACTCTAAAAAGCACTAATTACGGAGGGATATCTTATGTAAGCTTCGGCACTACCAAAGTTACATTCAATGATTTAGTAGATCTTGGCCGAGATCTTGGATCAGAGTGCACAAGAATGTTTTTAATCATTCATGACTTTAAGGCTGAAGGCAATCAGATAACAATAAATGCGTCGGCAAAAGTCGACTTTGCCGGAAATGGAATGTATGGTTCTCGGTCTTTATTCAATAATGTAAATAACTTTCAGTTTAGAGCATATTCCTTAATTGATAAGCGTTCTAAGGACTCTTATCTTACTGGTAACGCTATGTTTAATGGCAAAGGTACCTTAACTAGCGTTACGGATAATTCTAAATACTTAAATACACTAATATCACAACAAAGCTTCAGAGCAAATTCTCAGCCTTACGTTGTTAACATAGCTGATAATCAATTTGAAGAGCTTGCAGATCCTGAACGAGCTAATAAAGTACTTAATCAGACACTAGAAAAGAACGTGAATTTTGTTGGTCTTGGTACTACTACAAATAAGACACAGATACAAAATTATATAACAAGCAATAACAACAATGGAATATTCATTGATAATACTAACCTAGATACTGCAATAGCATCATTAAGAGACTATATAATTGGCAGAGAAAATAAAGAAGAGTCTAAAACACAGTATGTAATAATGGGTGAGGAACTGGAATATCTAACCTTCTATGATGACTATGAGGATGATGTTAAATATGCGGAACAATGGAAGTACACCCATAGCAATCCGAATTATTTTGATAATCCTTTA
>JAQSYD010000027.1 GCA_029256325.1 Clostridia bacterium | reverse complement strand
GGTATAGCGCCCAAAAACCACAACGCCCATGGTGCAAATAGCTTCATAATATCATCCTTTATTATCGAAATACGTTATCTATATCTCTTTATATTCTTTGCTATTTAAGGAACCAATTTGCTTCCGTACGCTTCAACAGCATCAGAAGCCTTGCTTTGAGGGATGTAGCTCTGGAGTGCGACAAAGCAAGCTTCTTTAGAGGTATTCCTATTGGGTCTCTGAAGCTTTACTCCAACAAATTATTCCTTAAGCAAAGTGTTGAGCGTGAATTATAATGTCAGCTTAGTCTTTTTTGCTATCTAAGGAACCAATTTGCTTCCATACGCTTCAACAGCATCAGAAGCCTACTTTGAGGGATGTAGCTCTGGAGTGCGACAAAGCAAGCTTCTTCGGAGGTATTCCTCTTGGGTCTCTGAAGCTTTACTACAGCAAATTATTCCTTAAGCAAAGTAGTTGGAATCATATTGTACATAAAGTAAAATTTCCTTTACTCTGTAGGCAATGAATTTCCCTATTTATAGCAATTTGTCCTTATTTAATTACGCCTGCCCCTGTAAACTGTTCAAATACTATTTTTTCAATGGAATCTGCAGAGGATACCTGGATATATGCTGCACCCATCCTGCTGCAAAACTCTTTGATATTGTTATTAAATTCATTTAGCTTGTTATGATACTGCTTTAGTAAAGCCGGTGTTACAGCCACATCCATAACATGACCTGTTTCAGCATCCAATAAGCGTACTTGTCCCTCCAATTCAGGGTTGATTTCCTCCGGTGACAGAACATGAATCAGAAATACATCCTGCTTTTTAAACAGCAGATATTTGATAGCTTCTTCTATACCGCCGGGTGTAAAAAAATCCGAAATTATGATTGCCATTCCTCTACTTCTGAGGTCCTTCTTCTTCACTGCTGCATTTAAATCAGTCTCTCCCGAGAAGCTTATGCTCTCTAAAAAAGCAATGCAGCGGTCAAACATACTTCTTCCTGTAACAGCAGTAGACTGCTTGAAGGTATCTTTGTTAAGACTGCTTAAGCACACTCTATCCAAGTTATTTAATGCTAAGAATGACAGTACTCCTGCCAGCTTCAGTGCCAGCTCTGATTTCTTAGGATTGCCGAAATCCATGGATTTACTGGAGTCAATCAAGACATTAATCATCGCTTCCTGCTCTTCCATAAATAACTTTACAAAAAGCTTGTCAAAACGTCCATAGGCATTCCAGTCTATGCGCCTAAAGTCATCTCCCACTGTATATTCCCTGAAATCCGAGAATTCCACAGAACTGCCCTTGCTGCGAGACTTTCTATTACCTCCGCCACCATCTGACATCAGCATTCTCACATGAATAGCTATGGTATCTAGCTTTTTTAAAAACTCTGTATCAAAAATTCTACCGCTCATATCTTCACCTGCTACTCTATTTTAACAGCTTCAAGCAGCTCTGTAATTAAATCATCCGTTGTAATACCATCAGCTACAGCATCAAAGTTCAAAAAGAATCGATGGCGTAAGGCAGGATATGCAACGTATTTTACATCTGCAAAGGATACATTGTATCTTCCCTCCATAAGCGCTCTGGCTCTAGAGGTCTTAATAATAGCTTGCGCTGCTCTTGGACTCGCTCCAAAACGAATATACTTTTTCGATGCTTCCGGTGCTCCTTCTATTTCAGGATGAGTCGCCAATACAAGCTTCAGTGCATATTCCTGCACTGCTTTTGCAATAGGCACCTCATTAATGATCTTTCTCATTTCAAGTATTTGTTCTCCATCCACTACTTTGTTTAGTTCAACATTAGCATTTTTAGTGGTGATGTTCATGATTTCATTGAGTTCCTCAAAGGTTGGGAACTCAACATTCAGCTTAAATAAAAATCTGTCCATTTGTGCTTCCGGCAGTGGATAGGTGCCTTCCATCTCAATAGGGTTTTGTGTAGCCAGTACTAAAAATGGCTGTGCTAAGCTGTAGGTTGACTTTCCAACAGTTACAGTCTGTTCTTGCATTGCCTCAAGCAAAGCAGATTGCGTTTTGGGTGTCGCTCTGTTTATTTCATCTGCCAACACCAGATTTGCAAATATAGGACCCTTTTGGAACTCAAATTTAGTTTCTCCGCTTTGTCCTTTTACGATAATGTTTGTTCCTACTACGTCAGCAGGCATGAGATCCGGTGTAAACTGTATTCTGGAAAAGGTTAAGTCCATAACCTTGGATAAGGTCTTTATGAGCTGCGTTTTGCCAAGTCCCGGTACCCCTTCCAAAAGAACGTTGCCCCCTGCCAATACAGAAAGCAGCACCTGTCTCACAATATCCTTCTGACCTATAATAGCCTTGCCCACTTCATTTTCTATATTTACAATAGTGTCTACCAAGCTTTGTATTTGCTTTTCATTTAGTTCCATCGTTATCCTCCTAAAATAAGCTAAATTGTATATCTAGGGGTAAAGGGCAGACACATAGGTCTGCCCCTACAAACTATCCTTGTTCCTATTCCTCCAAGGAACTGAAATAGTCCTTTATCAAATCCTTCATCCCTGTAGGTATGTCGTTGGAATCGATACTATCTAGGGCTTGCTGCTTGTATTCTCCCATAACTTGATTGTATGGCACAGAGCTTCCTCTTACTGTTTGGGATTTGTCAGAGATAATCTGATCTGTACTACCACTGCTGTTTTTCTGACCTGTCAGATTTGACTGTTCTCCGTCCCCACCTAGTGTTTTAGAAGTAAATATCTTCTCATATTCTCCAATTTTCTCCTTGACCCTGACCTGTTCCTTGGCCTTGTCCTTGTCCGGGCTGGTTACCGCTGCCTTGACCGCCTGTTTGCTGCCCTCCGCCATCTTGGCTGCCACTTCCAGGTGTTTCTTGCCCATCTTGATTGCTTTGTTGTCCACCCTGCTGCTGTCCTTGCTGTCCCTGCTGCATCTCGCCCAACTGCTTCGATAGATCCTGCAATGCCTTTTTAAAGCTTTCGTCGGACATCAGGTCAGATATACTGTCAGCAAGCCGATCTAAGGCGTCTGAGACATCACCCATTTCACCGCTGGCAAGCTTTTGTGCCAGTTCGTTTAAGGCCTGCTTTAACTCTGGATTATCTTTTATTTGATTTGCAAGTTCCGAAATTTCCTTTGACAGCTGCTTTAGCTGCTCCTTATTCATTTTCTTTAGCTCTTCTGCAAACTTCTTCAAATTTTCCTTAAGCTGCTGTTCACTGCTGTTCTTGATCATATCTGCCAGCTGCTTGGTAGCTTGGTTCTGCGCCAATGTATTCATCAGCTTTTCAAGATTTTCTTTGCTGTTTGTATATTTATCACTTAAATATTCCAGCTTTTTTTGAGATTTCTGTAAAGCTTTATCAATATCCTTTTTGCTTTGTGCTGCCTTTAGCTCTTTTTTAAGCTCCTGCAGCTTTGCTTCTGCTTCTTTTTTTTGTTCTTCAGTAAGTTTTGCATTCTTTGCAACTTTCTTTTCAACTTCAGTAATTTTTTTCTGCTGCTTTGCTATTTCCTGCTTTAGTTCATTAAGTGCTCTTGCCTTTTCTGCCATTGGATTTGGAATAAAGGCGGATACTGCCAAAACAACCACTAATAGAGCACATATCATCAGATATTTTCTATTTGGCCGAATGGGCATAGCTTTTTTAAGGTTTATTGTCTTCAAATGCATGAGTGCATCCTGTTTTTCCAAGGTTGCAAAGGTTGATTCCTCTCCAATCAGCTCTACTGCCGTCAAAGTTCTCTCCTGCAAGCCTAAACTGTCTACCTTTAAAGCTACCTGCCTATTTCCAGGTGTTTTAAAAGCTCCAACTATCACTGCTATCAGCAAAGCTGCCAGTACACCTATGGCTGCCTTGCTATAAACAGCATATATCGGTATAAGCCTAGACAGTAAAGCTGCCAAAATAGAGCATCCTAAAGCTGCACCTGCTCCAATAATTGCATAATTTAATATTAAATTGCTATGAATTCTATCTCTTACTTTTCTGAATAGTTGAAGTAGCTCTCTGTCCAGTTTGCTCATTTAAATCACTTCCATTTTATTTATATTTTATGAACAGGGGTGGTTTAACCGGGATGACACATGGGTAATCCCCTACTTTCTCTTTAAGAAAAAGAATATTCCTCTTCTTGTGGGATTTATTTTAATAGCTGCTAAAAACAGCATGACCACGCTTATGCCTATATTCACATAGGTGTTTATCAACCATGGCGCTGTACCTTTAACATTTAATGGGTTTACCATATATAGACCGGGTATCATATTCAATATACCGCCATACTGCCCACCGAACTGCTCAGTCAACAAGGAGCTGAAGCCTGCTAAGGGGTTGATATAAAATAGTGGAAAGTAACTCTGATAATTATAGTTGTAGAATATTCTAATATAAAACACTGCGATAAACAAAGTTCCAAAGCACATGAATATTCCTAATGCATAAGTCAGCACAGTCGCTGCAATTGTTTTTTTAACATAAGTAGAAAAAAATATGCCTATGCTGCCCGCCATGATGGCTGTTACAATATAGAAACCGAATAGTTGAGCAATTTCAACGACTGATATGCCCCCATACAAAAAAACAATTGAAAACATAGGGATGGATGCAATAATCAATATTAAAATGTGACTCATAGAAGCCAACAGTTTACCCAGTATAATAGACCTTGGCGCCAGCTTTGTGCAAAGTATGAGATCTAGAGTCTGCCGTTCTCTTTCTCCTGCAATAGCTCCAGCTGTCAAGGCGGGGGCTATGAATAATATCAAAATAAACTGTATGATTGCAATCCCCGTATAGGCTCCTATAGAGAACTGCGGATTTATTGTACTTGAGTACATATCGCTGGCATTGGCATAGGTTATGAAAAGTGCTACAGCTGCCAATATAAGCAGATAACCGCCTATGATTCCAACAGCCTTCCAGCTTCGCATTTTTACCTTTATTTCTTTTAAAAGTACAGGATTTATCATCATTGTTCCTCTCCTCCCTTTGTTACCTTCATAAATACATCCTCCAAGTTTCCGTCTAACTGTGCAAAGGTTGCTACAGGAATTGATCTGGTAACAAGGGAATAAAGAACTCTGCTCATATCCTCTTCTCCGCCGTCAAAAGCGGCTTGTATTTGATTTTCACCAGTTGTTATTTTATCAATAAATGGGAACTCCTTTAAAATCGTCACTGCTTCTTCCAGCTTGTCATTTACCTTGATTTTTATAAGCTTTTTGCTGTATATCTGCTGCATTATTTCCGTAACTGTACCGCTGATTACAATTTTACCATTATCAATAATCCCTATGCTGGTACACATCTCGGCCAATTCTGAAAGTATGTGCGAGCTGATCAATATCGTTTTACCCATATCCTTCAGATTTCTAAGAATAGCCTTCATTTCAACTCTTGCTCTAGGATCTAATCCTGATGCCGGTTCGTCCAGTATCAAGAGCTTAGGATTATGAATAAGACTCCGAGCCAGGCACAGTCTTTGCTTCATTCCTCGAGATAAATTGTCAACATAGGCATCCCTTTTATTTCCTAAATCCACTAATTCCAAGAGATCAGTTATCATTTTATTTTTATTTGCATCTTTTACTTTGTATACCGATGCATAGAAATCAAGATATTCATCCACCTTCAAATCATCATATACCCCGAAGAAATCCGGCATATAACCAATATCTTCTTTGATTTTATTGTTGTGGCGCAGCGCATCCACTCCGTCAACTGTGATTTCTCCGGAGGTTGCTGTAAGCAGCCCGCATATAATCTTCATTGTGGTAGATTTCCCTGCACCATTTGGACCTACAAAACCGAAAATTTCGCCTTCCGGAATAGATAGGTCAAGGCCGTTTACCGCATAAAACTTCCCGTAGCGTTTATGTAAATTTTTAATCTCCAGCATTATTTCACACTTCCTTCCACAGAGATTTGAGGAAGTTGAACATTTCCATCATACATCTCAAACTTCATCTTCATGTTATTATTTTTGTCAACGTACTTCGCAATTCTTTCCTTATCCATATAATACGCTGTATAATTTCCTTCTTCCCATATACTCTTCTGATCATTCCAAATAAACTGTTTTACCTGAGACTGTCCACCTTGATTTACTGTAAATTGAGTCTTTATATAATCAGGAACTATATCCTTATCTATTTGGAAGGTGATTTCAACATCTCCTCTGCCATAGAACATCTTGCCATACTCATCATAGTTTCCGTTGGTCAAGCTGTTTTTGCTGATGACAGGTTGAATATACCCCATTGGATAGCTGACTTTATTTCCTGTTCTAAAGGTAATAGAAACATCTGAGATAATAAAATTCTTCTCATATCTCTTCGTAGCTTTTCCATTTACCATAATATCCTTGATCATGGGATTCGTACTCCAGCCTATAAGCTTTGCACCTTTAATCCCTTGTCCGCCGCCCATAAGGTAGTACTCCATAATCTGACGCTTTTGCATACTTTTGCGGAATTGGTCAATTTCCTGCTCTGTAAGCTTTTGCCCCGGTTTTCTTCCTTGATAGGGATCCTGATAAATCGCATTAATCATTTCATAGGGATAAGAGTAGTACTTGCCTTTCTTATCCTTGACATCTATTGTTTCACCATTTTTTATAGGCCCTATATCAATCACTTGATTTGAAGTTGCTATATAGCATTCTTGCAAATCAAAGCCTGAACTGTTTGTTACTGTACCTTGATATGCGCTTTTTGTGTGATTGATTTTAGCATCAAATTTTCCTGATATATTTTCATTATTGTTTACTACCAGCGTTTTCATGCTCCAAACGGAGGTTTTATAAAATTCAATTACTGTTTTAGGAGATACAGTAATCTTTGTGACTACTTCCTTTTCCTTCTTATCATCAGGATTAATACCAGGTCCATAATGATCATACATATTCAGCATGATAGGCTTAATGCCCATTCCATCAGCGGCTTCCACTTTTACATTAGACTTGTTTGGTGTAAATACACCGGCGAAACTCTTCGGTACAGCATTGCCATTACTGCCGAATTCCACAATATTTATGATGTTGACAATGGGCTCATTCATCCTGGTACCAAAGCCTGTGGTATATATGATAAAAGCAAATATCAGAGACATAGCAGGTACTGTCAGCCACATCCATTCTCTTTTGTCCAGCTTCTTTAATATCAAATAGCTTAAAGGTGCCACTATAATGATATAAGCTATCAGTAGGGCAAGCATATTGCTGGCCTTTGCCTTTGGCAGCTCCGGTATATTTCTCAAGCTGTTATCAATGGCATATAAATTATTATTCATGTAGATATCTTTGCTGAAGTAAGGATTGCTGTATAGATTCGGCAGCAGCTTCTGCAAAAGTTTTTCTGAAAAGCTTGTTCTTCCTACCCAGCTGGAAAGAGGCTCCAGCCCCAGATCAAATGTTGCTACCGCAACACTTCCACTGCCCTTATCCATCTTAACAACCAGTGGAGTACTTCCCTCTGTCACAACAATACTACTATCTTGAAGATTCATATTTAAAACGCTTAACTGCATGGTTTCGCCGGCTGCACCACCTTGAGCCGTTCTGTAAAGCTGATCTGTCGAAATAGTTGATACCTCTCCTATTTCACCTGTAATAAAATCATCCTTAAATATTGCCAGTGTCTTACTATAAGATGGTCCAGTGCCTAAAAGCAGCATGCCTCCGTCTGCAACCCATGCCTTAAGGGCTCCATATTGCTCTTGGGTCAACTTTGAGGTGTCAAAATTATTGATTACGATAACATTGAAATTTTTCAGTACATCTACATTATCCGAAAGCATATTCTCCGTAAGCTTTACAGTTTTGGTCGAAAACTGCGAAAAATTCCCTGTAGGTATTTTATTTATGTATTTAATACTTTCATAATCATCGCTTAGAATACCCAAACCAAAGCTTTCAACATTTGCTCCAGGGTTTACCTTTATTGCCTTTGTAAATACCTTATTTTTACCTTCTACAATATTTACCTGAAGCTTTGATAAAAAGCGATTCATTGGGATATTCATAACAAATTTCTTTGTTGAATTATTGGGAAGATTGATCTGCATGGAGTAAACTGTCAGATTGTCCATTTCATCAGGCAGCTCAATCTGAAGCTCTCCATTGATATCTTTCATTTTATTTTCAATCTCAAAATAGAAGGGTGTATAGTTACCGAGCTTATAATAGCCGTCAAAGCCCACATCTACCTTCATATTTATCTTCACTTCATCTTTGAAGCCTTCTGCAAGTACGCCTTGGTATGACTGCAAAGTAAATATAACAATCGCAGCAATCAGCAATATGTTTTTCAATATACGTTTCAAATTTAATACCCCCAGTTTATTTTTTCTGCCTTGTTGTTAGACGCTATTTATTTCATTAAAGTTTCATTATAATATAGAGAATGGAATATAATTATTCAATATTAGAATTTTAAACTTTAATAATTGAATTGTTAATAAATCAACAATTCAATTATACCCTAATATCAGGAAATAGTGGAGGTTTTGCAATGGATAAATTACATATAAAAAATATATTACTGGAGCTGTGCAAGATTCCCAGTATATCTGAAACAAAAGGCGAACTGCTAATGGCGGAAAAATTATATGAAATTTTAAGTGAGATTGAATATTACAAACAAAATAGCGAGTTTTTGTACAAGGTACCCCTACTAAAGGATGTGGGAGAAAGAAGCTTTATAGCTGCTTTGCTTAAGGGCAATCCTGCGAGCCGTAAAACAGTTATACTTCTAAGTCACTTTGATGTGGTATCTGTAGAGGACTTTGGCTCCCTCAAGGATTATGCCTTTAGTCCCGTAGAATATACTCAAGTGCTTAAAGCAGAAGATGTGAATCTGCCAAAAGAGGCAGATGAGGACTTGCAGTCCGGAGATTATCTCTTCGGTCGCGGCATTATGGATATGAAATTTGGTATCGCCTTAGATATTGAAATACTACACCAGTTGTCAAAAAATATTAAAAATTTCCCGGGAAATGTGCTTTTTTTGTCCGTTCCTGACGAAGAAGCCAACTCAGCAGGAATGCTGGAGGCAGTTGGATTTCTAAATCAACTGAAACAGGAACATGCTCTTGATTACTCCTGCTGTATCGTTTCAGAACCTCACTTTCCGAAATATGTAGGGGATAAAACAAATTATATCTATGCAGGCACTGTAGGCAAGCTGCTGCCGGTATTTTATTGCACCGGAAAAGAGACCCATGCCGGCGAACCGTTTTCCGGACTAAATCCCAATTTACTTACTGCTCGACTCATAGAAAAGATAGAGCAGAATCCTGATCTTTGCGAAAGTGATGCAGGCTGCACTACGCCAGCACCAGTCTGTCTAAAATGTGCTGATACAAAAGTGGAGTACTCTGTGCAAATACCTACTTCAGCCTATGCATATTTTAATCTTATTACACTTAAGAAAACGCCCCTTGAAATAATGGATAAAATGAAAGCCCTTGCCGTGGAAGCCTTCAAGGAAGTCTTGGAGGAAGTTGAAATAAAAGCTGATAAATGGCGCAGGCTTACAGGAGATCAGCTTCAGATACCCGCCATACTGCCAAGGGTTTATACCTACTCAGAGCTTTACCAACTATGCACCAAGCTTCATGGCAGCAAGCTGGAACAAAGACTGGAGGAAGTCATCATAAACTCGACCAATACAGACCTGAGACAGCTTTCTATAGAAATCGTACAGGAGCTATGCAGACATAGTCCCGATAGAGTACCTATGATTGTACTGTTCTTTGCGCCACCCTATTATCCATCCTGCAGTGGTCTTGACAGTTATCCAATCACGCAAGGAATATGTGAGGATGTCATAAACAGAGCAAAAACACAATATAATGAACCTCTGCAGCTGCAGCCTTACTTTACCGGACTCTCAGATATGAGCTATCTAGGTTTGCCAAACAGTATAAATACTGAAGCGATATCAAAGGATTTTCCACTTTGGGGTAATAAATACAGTCTCCCGCTTAATATGATGTCACAGCTAAATATTCCTTTTATAAATATAGGACCTTTAGGCAAAGATGCTCACAAATATACAGAAAGACTTTGTATATCTTACTCCTTCGATATGGTTTCTAAATTGGTTATGGATACCGTAAAAAATATAATACTGGACAAAATGTAAGGCATAATCCATAATGTAATTTGCATATCAAGATATATTTGGAAAAACTATTCATGTAAAATTAATAGAACCATTTTTGGGTGTGATTGAAAATGTTTTTTCACAACATATGAATCAAGGAAAATGTTTTGCACATAATGAATATAATGTGAAATGTTTCTTGCTAACTATATATCCTAAATTGCTAGTAGTCTACATAAAATTTACGATAGATAAACCAGATGGAGGATGACTATGGTTAAGGTTACTTTGAAAAAAGGTGAAGAAAAGCGTATACAAATGGGGCATCCCTGGATATTTGACAATGAGGTTAAATCCATTGAAGGCTCCTATGAACCCGGTGATATCGTTGATGTACATGACTTTAAAGGCGGCTTCTTGGGCAGGGGCTATATCAATAATAAGTCCAAGATCCTCGTAAGGCTGTTAACACGTCAGCATGAAGAGATTAACAGGGAGTTTTTTAGAAAACGTATCATTGATGCATGGGAATATCGCCAAAAACTGGTGGATACAAGCAGCTGTAGAGTAATATTTGGAGAAGCGGATTTATTGCCGGCATTGATCGTGGATAAATTCGGTGATTATTTGAGTATACAAACCCTATCCCTCGGCATTGAAAAGTATAAGGATATCATCATAGAACTTCTAAATGAAGTTATACAGCCTAAGGGGATCTATGAAAGAAATGATGTACAGATCAGAGAAAAAGAAGGATTGGAACAGCAGAAAGGCTTCCTGAGCAATGAGTTTGAAACTACTGTAGAGATTATGGAAAATGAAATAAAAATGCTGGTTGATATCGCAAATGGTCAAAAAACCGGTTACTTCTTGGATCAAAGAGAAAATCGAGCAGCGCTTAAGCCATTGGTCAAGGATGCAAGGGTATTGGACACCTTTACGCATACCGGAGGCTTTGCATTACATGCTGCCTATTATGGTGCCGAAGAGGTTACAGCGGTAGACATTTCTGAGCACGCTATTGAATATGTAAATAAAAACGCAGAGTTGAATGGTTTGCAGCACAAGATCAAAGGTGTTGTTGCCAATGTATTTGATTACCTAAAGGAATGTCAGGTTAACAACGAGAAATTCGATGTAGTCATACTAGATCCCCCTGCCTTTTGTAAGACAAAATCTGCATTAGAAGGTGCATATAGAGGTTACAAGGAAATAAATCTAAGGGGCATGAAGCTGGTGAAGCCCGGTGGCTTCCTGATTACCTGCTCTTGCTCACATTACATGCTTCCTAACTTGTTTGAACAAATGCTGCAGGACGCAGCCCGTGATGCCAAGAAAATCGTGCGCCAAGTAGAGTTTAGAACGCAAGCCAAGGATCATCCTACATTGTTGGGTTCCAGCGAATCACTTTATTTGAAGTGCTACATACTTCAGGTGATGTAGAATATAACAATTTTTATGCCAGATTAAAATAAGAGAAATAGTATTGAACCTGCTCAATATTAGCACGAGAAAGAATGCTTATATGTAGCACATTTATTAGACTTGTATTTGTACTCTGTGAAATACTGCATAGAAAAATTCGTAATTGCTGGCATGGACGCCAGCAGCCCAGCAACCTGACATGGATGTCACGATTTGCAGGGGTAGAATTTTTATGCAGTATAAGCAGCTAAGTACAAAACAAGTCGAGTACCATGTGTTTAATATAAGCATTCTTTCTCTTTTCTACATATCCAGTGTAATAATGCATAAAAATCTACAAATAGTTATGCCGCTTGAAGTATACCAAACATACGACCACCACCGCCAAGCTCAAGACGATTACCGACGGATAACCAAAAACCCATTTCAATTCCGGCATATATGTAAAATTCATGCCGTACCAGCCTGCAATCAGCGTTAGGGGAAGAAATATAGTTGTTACTACGGTGAAAAGCTTCATGGTTTTGTTAAGCTTAATGTCCACCTGTGCCTGATAGGCTTCTCTTACCTGTGTCACATAATCTCTTAAATTTGCCACATTGTTATTTAAGCGTTGGATTCTATTAATCAGTATCGTGAAGAATCTGATTGCTGCTTCATCAATCAAGCCGTTTTCATTTTCCTCCAAACCTTCTGCAATATCAATAAGAGGTTCATAATAACGCTTTAGATACAGCAGCTGCTTGCGAAGTTTTATGATTTGCACCGAAAAATCTTTTTCTACACCAGAAATCACTTGTTCCTCCAAGTGCTCAATATTTGCTTCTATCTTTTTTAATATTACACTATCCATTGAAGTCAATCTGTCTAATAGCATATATAAAATTTTAGATTCATTTATATTGTAATTCGTTGAAGCTTGTGCGTTTTGTGCAATCTCGCTTTTAATCTGTTCGATCAGCCTATTCTTACCCTTTGACACAAAAATAATATAATTTTGTGTAATATAAAAATTAATTTCTTTTGCTTCAAACCAATTTCCGGTATGATCAATAATGTTGATTACGCCAAAGCTTACATCATCATAAATCTCCAATCTCGGATGCTGTTTTCTATTCTTGCACTCCTCTATGGTTGATAGATGAAATTTAAAAAAATCATTATTCTGACATACTTCCTCAGGTTCACAAATAATCCAAAAACGTTGGGTTTGATTTTTTTTAAACTCTTTAAAGCTTATTTCCTGTAAAGTGTTATTACTAATTTTATAAATTTCCATTTTGTCATCTCCGTAAAACAATAAATATAGTCATTTAGTTTATTTTAACATGCTTTCACTTTATATTCAGCATAAAATAAAGACTCTCTACCTTTTGCAAAGAATCTTTATCGCATTAACACTTCATGATACTTATATATCATTTTCCAACATATATATTTTCCATTCATTCTTTACTTGCCTAAAATGCAAATACCATAGCTGCGGAGATTTTATATCCTCAATGTATATCTCCATACTGCATGTCACTGTATTATCATCCTCTAAAACATGCCAGCGCTGCTTTGCCTTAAGCAGCTTTTTATCTGTAGCCATATAGCCCTCAACGTGTACTCCATTTCCTATGTATCTGATGAAGCTAGAGCCATCCTTAGACTTTATGTATTTTGCACTAGTATCCAACATCCTATCTATTGTATTGCTGTCCTTCTGAAAGACAGCCTCTATAAATTCACCTGATTTATCAGAAATGATGCCGTCTAACTGATTTAGATTATGATTATAATTTGGCTTTTTCTGCAGTCTCTCCGCCAGACGAACATAGGTTTTGGGAGTAACATATGCAAGGTTTAACTTCTTCATCAAGTTCAGTATTGTATTGGAGCCATTTAAAATGCTTGTATAAGCAAATGCATTTACTGCAATGGCTATGGCTACGGCAAGCAATGCTAAAACCAGCCCTCTCTTTTTCATATAGTCACTCCTTCGCAATTTTCTTTGCTATTTCTATCTTCCTTTTATATTATCCACATAAATCCTTCAATTATTACGATGGTCTTTTTTAATCCTAAATGAATGAAAAAAGCCTTAAGCTTTCGTATGCTCAAGGCTGGCATTATATTTTTTCTAATTAAATGATCTGCTTTATGGAATTCGATTCCTCACTTTGATTGGATAGGTCAATAAAATCACTACCTGACCTTACAATAGGCTGCCACACTCTATTGGGATTTATAAATACAACCTCTGCAATTTCACCATTGTTCAGTTCAACGAAATCTCCCAAATATGAATTTGCTATATTTTTCAGAAACACAGAAAGTACTTGTGTGTCTAGTTTACCAAAGGTTTGCATCTCAAACTCCTTGATAACCTCAAAGGGACATAACTTATCTCTGTAGGCTCTGTTGGAAGTCATGGCATCGTATATATCGGCTACGGCAATAATTCTTGCATATAAGGGGATTTGTTTTTCCGTAGCCCCGGTAGGATATCCGGTTCCATCAATTTTCTCATGATGCATTAATATGGCATATTTTATTTCCGGAGATATATCTATTACTTTTTCTACCATCATATAGCCTAAAATTGAATGCTTTTTAATTTCATCAAATTCTTCAGTTGTCAATTTCCCAGGCTTGGAAAGCAGCTCTTGGGATATTCTTGTTTTTCCCAAATCATGCAGCAATCCTGCAATCGCAATTTCATCTATTTGTTTTTCATTAAAGCCCATCCATTTGCCTATAACAATACCCATAAGTGATACGTTCAATGAATGAGAGTATGTATAATCATCAAGGGGTCTGACTAAATGCAGATAGTTTACCACATCAGCTAGTGTATCGAATTCATGTATAATATGTTTGCTGATATTATGAATCTTATTGATATCAACATAAGCTCCCCGTCCTATCTCCTTAATAACATGGGTAACCTCATCAACTTTTTGTACGTATTTTGTTCTGAAAGAGTTTATTTTAGCCTTATCATAAATACTTGTGATGTTCGGAATCACCATATCATCTATTGGAATCTTCTCCTCTACCAAGACCTTTACCCTATCGACCTTATTCAGAATTAATTTCCCAATATGGTGTTGAGCCAGTACTGTGTCCTTCGTTAGAATGATTACGCCTAAACTGTTATATACATCCTCGTATAATGTAAGGCCAGCGTACAATTTACTAGATGACATATTCACGATCTTCATATTTATCACCTGTTTTTCGCACTACATTTTTTAATGCGAACCCCACCATAAATTTTATACAATATTTAGTAATTTTATTATATCATTCCAATTCGACATAATAAACAAAAAGTAGCAAAATATTGTAAATATTTTGCTACTTATAAATCAAATTAACACTTTTTGAAAGAAAAGCTATTATGCTGTCATAAAAAATATGAATATTTCCTTCGTTGCATTATTCCACTCAACTGTATATCCTAGATTTTCGATTACATACCTTAATGGAATGACAGTTCGTCCGTTAAAGGTTTGAGGCGCCAGCTCTATAGGCTTTTCTATCCCATTTACCATTGTTTTTGTGCTATTTAGCCAAAGCTCAATTGTGTTGCCCTTCAACTGTATCGTAATCTTATTTTCTTCACCATTCCATCCCACATTTCCACCTAAGGCTTCAATTAATGCTCTGATTGGTATTAAGGTTTTATTGTCTTTAACGATAGGGCTAGTATTCTTGCCTGGATCTATTTCACTTTTTGTACCATTCACATACATATAAGAATTGTTTAGCTGCAGTGCAATTTGCCCATCCAATATTCTAACAGGTGTGGTTCTGTTTGTATTAGGATTTCCACATTCGCCATACATATTGCCTCCCCATGTCCAAACTGTTCCGTCAGCCATTATTGCAGCAGTATGGTTGCTTCTTCCGCTTACTGCTATCATATCTGTGATTGTCGTTAGCTTTACCGGTGTTGTTTTGGTGTCTGTACCGCCATTCCCTAATTGCCCCATAGCGTTATAGCCCCATGTATATAGATTTCCCTCTTTATCAATAGCTGCCGAGTGATTTTGACCAGCATCAATAAAGGTAATATTGCTTAATTGTTTAATCATAGTTGGAGCTTCAATCTTGGGAATAGTGCCCATACCTAATTGACCATAATTATTAGCTCCCCACACCCATATAGTGCCATCTTTCTTTAATGCTATATTATGATTACCTGCAGCTGAAACATATACGATATCCGATAATCCTTTTACCTGCACCGGCAAATATCTATCCTCAAAGGAGCCGTCACCAATCTGCCCATAAGCATTGTTTCCCCATGCCCATACAGTTCCATCCTCTTTTAAGGCTACTGCATGGTATTCACCTACAGCTATTTCCACTATACTTTCCAAACCATTGATCATGGAGGCTAAATTATTAGCAACGTTAGTTCCATTTCCCAGTTGTCCATATTTATTATTGCCCCAAGTCCATACATCACCGTCTATATCAAGAACTGCAGCAAATCCTATGCCTGCCTTTACTTGAATACCCCCTAGCAAACCCGGAACAATTACAGGAATACTGCTGCTATCTACAACCCCATCCTGGAATAATCCATAATCAGCACCCCATGTCCAAATCGTTCCATCTGCTCTTAGGGCAAAGTTATCATCATCTGATGCTTCTATTAGTATAATGTCATCCAAGCCTTCAACCTTGACGGGTTTAACACTGCTGTCTAAAGTAGCATTCCCTAATTGGCCATTGTTGTTGTAGCCCCACGACCACACAGTACCATCATCCTTTAGCACCAAGGTATGCCTTTTTCCGGTTTTTACTGTATAAGCATGATTTATACCTGCCACTTTTTGTGGCGTTAATGTGATTGATCTCTTTCCATCACCAATTTGTCCCCACCAATTGTCTCCCCACGCATATGCATTGCCATTCGCTGCAATAGCATAAGAATTATCACTGGAAGCAAATATTCTCTTTGTGTTTTCTATATCCTTCACCAAAACAAATTCTGATTGGTCGTTATAGCTTCCATCCCCTAGCTGTCCATCGGCATTGTATCCTTTTGTCCAAATCTTTCCGTCATTTGTCAATACCATTATATGGCTGCCGCCTACAGCAATATCCTTGGCAGATGTTAATCCACCTAATTTATGAGGAACTCCTGGATTGATAGAGCTGTTATTTTGATTATAAAATAGTGCCTGACCCCACTCCCATACTGCTCCGTCTGAAGCTAAGGCTAAAGTTACATCGTCACCAACATCAATTTCCTTAATATTATCGATTCCGAAAACCTTTTGTGGAGTTAGAGCCCTACTTAAGCTCCTATCAGCAAGCTGTTTATAATGGTTGTCTCCCCAAGCCCAAACAGTACCATCCACCTTTAAAGCAACTGAATGGCTGCTGCCGGCATCTATTTGTGCAATCCCGCTTAATTGATTGATTAATGCCGGAGTCAAGCTGTCCTCCGTTGTAGCATTTCCAAGCTGCCCATACTTATTGTATCCCCAAGAATAGACTGTGCCATCATTTTTAAGCGCTAGTGAATGGTAGCTTCCAACGGCTATACTTTTAATATTATTTAACCCATCAATTTTTACTGGTTTATCAGCTTTAACCTTTGAATTTAACCCAAGTTGTCCATATGAATTATTGCCCCATGCCCATACCGTTCCATCTTTTTCTAAAGCCAAAGAATAAGATGAGCTTGCAGCTATGTCTATTATATTGAATAACTCCTTGATTTGAATAGGTGCATAGGTATTTATATTGGTTTGTGTCACAGCCTTCATATTTTCGCTGCTTCCCCAAGCCCATACCGTACCATCGCTTTTAAGTCCTAAAACATTACTGCCGTCACCGGTTATCTTGATAAATTCATGTTCCGTTCCAATCGTACCTGCAAATACAGGAACTGAATTTAAAATACTTGAAGCCAACATACTAACTAATAGAACAATCACAAGACAAGTTGATCTGAATCTTCTCATCATATAGCTTCCTTTCGTTATCATAGTTTATTAGACTTTCGTGATGCAAATACTAGTGCTTAACTAATTTAAAATAATAGAATTCCACATATCCTCTATAAGCTTCAAATTTTTATCACTTTTTCTTATATTGTCGATTATAAAATAGGTAACATATGATTTGCCACCCTTATCAATGATATAATAATATTCTGTTTGTGTACTGTCTTCACCAATGATGCTATTTGTGTATTTATAGATTGTAGCTCCCTTTTCATAAAGAACTTCTTGATCTATGTTTTTAAAGCTGCCTGTTTTTTCAGCATCGTCTACCACTTCTTCATAAAACTCGATAAGCTTTGCATTGCTTTCGGAACGTGATAGAAAAGCAAACATTATTTCTGAATAGATATCTTTATATAAAAATTCAGTGTTTGGATTTGATGTTGTGACCTTTGACCAACTCATTGGTACTTTATAACTCCATTGGTTCGCTGTGCCTGTTACTTCATATAATTTATTTTTTGTTAAAACCTCTATTGGATCATAAAGTGAACCAGCATCCGAAACATTAGGCTCTGATATTTCTATTGAGTTAAGAATTGTATCAATCTTAGCTTTATAGGCTGTATTATGGTAATCCTCTGCACTCATCATAATACTTAATTGGTATCGATAGTTCTCACCAACCAAAAATGCATCAATATAATAAACCAACTCATTATTATAGCGAATCGTTTTTGTTAATGTCGCGCAGTCTACTCCATTCACATTGATACGTTCTTCATCAATAAGCTTTACCAAGGAAGTATTATATTCATCAGCAATAATCTGTTTTTGCTTTGCAACCCAGTCATTCAAGGTTAAGATCGAACCCTTTGAATACATGTTGAAAGTCAATTCGTTAAATAACAGTGAATTTGAACTATTCATGTCATAATAAGTAATAGAATTTTCCTTGCCGTTATCCCATTCTGTCCATTCAGCCGGTACTTTAAAGGTAAATTTTAAATCTTCGCTTTTATATACCCTATATCCGTCAGAATCAACATCTGCAAAATCTTCTGTTATTGCTTCATCAGTGAATGTTAATTTAAATGAATCCAGAATCTTTTTATAACCATCTGTATTTTTTAAGCTGATATCATATACTCCAAAGCCTAGAGAATATATCTTATCACCAGCAATATAAACTCTTCGTTCATAAATTCCTTCATCGTCCTTATATACGATCCTATTGAATTGTGTTCCGTTTATATCAACTATTTTATTTTCCAATATTGTCTCATTTGCTGCGATTGTTGCTAAAGCTTCATTCTGCCATATATAATCTAAAGTTTCATTGGTTCTATTCACAATTGAGATATATAAATACTTATCTTCATCGGGAGTAGAGAATACTATCGTGTTGCCGGTACTGCTTCTTGAATATAGATCAAATCCTGCTGGCAATTCAACAGACCAATTGTAATAGCTATCCCCTATTCTCTCCTTTGTACTTCTTTTTAGAAGCTCTGAAAAATCTGTAATGCTGTCATCGCTAACCAGCTCTTTTGTAACAATGATTTCTTTTGTATCATTGTTAAAGGATACTTCAGCGCCAAAGTTTTCAGTAATAAACCGCAATGGAACCATAGTTGTTCCATTAATTGCAACAGGTGCCACTGCCATATTTATTTTTTGTCCATTAATTACCGCTTCAGTATTTTTCAATATCAATCTGATTGAAACATTACTGTATGTAATCGTGATGCTGTTGTCTGATGGTTCCCATTTTACATCTGCTCCAAAAGCTTCTGTAATAACTCTTAAGGGAACAAGTGTATTTCCATTAACAGCATATGGCTTTACAACCTTTACTTCATTACCATTAATCTTAAGAACCTCATCACCAATCTTAAAGCTTATTGATACGTTCTGAGTAGTTGTGTTAGCTTGATTTGTATCTGCATAAGTAAAACTGAAAAGGGTACTGAAGATGATAGCTATAGTTAAAATGATTGAACATTTTTTCATGGGGCACCTCCGTTATTTTTTTTGGCCAAAAGTTATATTAAAGTTTTGAATGATACCATTTCTTTTAATTTTAAAATTAGCCTTGTTGCTAGGTTCGTATTTCTTCATTTCCTCATTGTAATCAACAATACTGTTTATTTTCACATCATTAATACTTAACAAGACATCCTTGGATTTCAGTCCTTGTGAACTTGCTGGCGACTTATCTTCAATGCTTTCTATAATGATTCCACTATTCGATGGCAATCCCAATTTGGATATCCAGTCTTCTGCAAGCTTCACACCAAGATAAGGTCTGACCACCTTGCCGTATTTATCAAACTGCCCCAGTACATATTTCACAGTGCTAATAGGAACAGAGAATCCCATTCCTTCAATTCCTTCGCCTATGTATTTGCTGGTATTGATACCTACTATTTCGCCGGCAAGATTTACAAGAGGTCCACCGCTATTGCCGGGGTTTATAGCTGCATCCGTCTGAATAAGTTTATACTCGCTGTCAATACTTCTGTTTATCCCGCTTATAATCCCTATTGAAGCTGAATTTCTTAATGAAAAAGAGATAGGCGTTCCTATCGCTATCACTGTATTTCCAATGCTAAGATTGTTTTCCTGTGCAAATTTTACTGGACTGAGTCCAGTTTTATTAATTGTTATGATAGCAAGATCAGAGGCATCATCTATAGCCTTTAGCTTAGCTTCATATGCATTGCCATCGGCTAATACAACGATGATTTTCCTCATATTTCCCACCACATGCGCATTTGTAATAATCTCGCCGTTTGCTGTTATAATTGCACCGGTTCCATGTACAAATTGTTGTTCAGAAAAAGTTCCATATTTGCTTTCTCCTATGTCATAGGTACCTATGATTCCAACAACGCTAGGGCTCACTGCTTCAATTACTTTTGGTATAGTATCGTCCATATTCCCCAGTGAGATCTCTATGGTGTTTACCTGTGTATTTAATGTTGTATTCCCTCCAATAGCTTTTGTGTAGGAATCCAGGGGGACATATATCTGATTATTGATCACTTTAGCATCGACAGTAATTGGATTTCCATTCAAAAGAAGCTTTGGTGGACTGCTATTGCTGGCACTCACAGAGGTGAAAAGAACTAAAACCATTGCTAAAGCTACGAACCATACTTTCTTATTTTTCATCTGCTACCTCCCCGATGTATCGTCTTAAGTATTTTTAAATGAGCAAAAAATAAAATCTCCATACCGTATCAGCATGGAGATTAAATCCAATTTCACGGCAACCCGGCTGTCATGGCTTCTGCTTTAGACCCGTGGCTTTGTGTCCTTACCTTTCGATAAGTTTACCTTTACATAATTTTCTAATACAATTATAAAGAAAATTGTCATATTATGCAATATATTCTTACAATTGATAAATTAGGTAGTTAAAATTATAGACTATTATTTAAATAATACCGCGAATATCGCTTACACATGAAAAAGCAGCAAGATATTTTATTTCTTGCTGCTAGAACAACCCGTAATATGCATTGCCTATTTTTAAAAGAAGCTCTGCCAATGCTTCATTTCTAATTACCTTTTTGCAGTAGTTCGGTTTTGCTGGTTTGGCATTATACATTGCAGACAAAAATTCCTCTAATCTGCTTTCCTGCATGATGCCATCCAAACTGAACAGTGAAAAATCCTCCACTCCACATTCCTTCAATATGCCAATATCCTTTGAAAACTCTTCAATGCTTTCATAATGGGGTTCATTTCCCAGTTTTCCTACATTGGTGACACCTACGGATACTGCCAGTTTATCTTTCAGTGTTTCCTTCAGGTGTTTTATTTGATGATATATCAGATAGTCAACATTTACCCTCTTTACTTTGTTCAACTCTTGCCTAATCATGGTGGCATAATACATCAGATTATATTTATCCCATTCGATATCAAAAACAGGAATTTCCATAGCATTTTGCATGATTTCAGAATTAAAACGCAAATCATAGTAGCAATGCCGTGCACAGGTAGCATAGCTCTCTAAATTTTTTTCTCGGATATAGCTGCAAGTACCCTTTAGTATTTCTTTTGCTTTGTTGTATCTGCTTTTGTTTAGGTTATGTGTAACTGCTTTACCAAATAATATAATAGGATCCAGCTTGCTTCTCGGGTTTGAAAGTCGTTGAACATCCTTCAATGGTGTTTCCATATCAATGCAAACACCCTTAATGCGAAGCTGTTGTCTCTCTATTTCTTCTACCAGCTCTCTGATATAGCTGTCAAAGTTATATGCATTTTTCTCATTAATCCAATAACCCATGTCATCTCTCATAGTAGCCCAAATTGACACGGGTATGTTGTTTTCATTGTAAATTTTAATCATATCAAAAAAGCTGGAATCAGCTTGCTTATATTCAAGCTTATAGTTTAATATGACATTATATTTTTTTAGAATTCTTAATACAAACTCTCTACAAACATCCATTGGAGATGTAAATTCACACCATATTCTGGTAACCACTGCTGTCACCACCTAAAAATCAATTATTATTTTGCTGATTTTACTAATTCATTATCATATTATGTTAATCACTTTAACCTGGTGTATTAATTATTCCCGACGTCAATCATATATATATCCTTTAAAATTTAGCAGTGCTGTCATATAAAATCACGACTGCCAAAGTAAAACTAACACAGTAGCAATTGAAAAAATTTGATTGTATAATAGATATGAACTGTTTTAATTAAAAAATTTGAATAATATATAGGTGATTCAATGAGAAAAACAATCAGAATGGCGAAGCAGTACTCAGAAAGTATTTTCATAGAAAAGAAATCTAAGTTTATATCCTACATAATGCCTACATACACCGAGCAGGAGGCAATTGACTTTATCAATTCCATCAAAAAAAAGCATTATGATGCTTCCCATAACTGCTCTGCCTTTATTATAGGTGAGACCTCCAATATTCAACGCTCCAGTGATGATGGGGAACCTTCCGGTACTGCAGGCATCCCAATTCTTGAAGTATTGCGGAAGGAAGGCTTGACGAATACGACAGTGGTTGTCACTCGATATTTCGGCGGTGTTATGCTGGGTGCAGGAGGCTTGATTCGTGCATATACCCAAGGTTGTGCAGATGCTGTAAAGGCGGCAGGCATCATGAGGCTGCAGCCCTATTCCATATATCATATAACAATTGATTACCATATGTTGAGTAAAATACAGCATGAAATAGACAAGAAAGAATATTTGATTGCCGACACGCAATATTTTGATGTAGTAGATCTAAAAATATTGGTTGAGCCAGAACAAGGTGAGCTATTTCAGAAAGAAATAATTCAATGGACCAATGCCAATGCATTGGTTGAATATAAAGGAATTGAAATCTTAAAGCTTGATGAGCTTACAAATAAAATAATATAGCCGGCAAAAAGCCGGCTTTACTATATTCTCTCATGAATTAATCATAATAATAGAAATCATTATAATCATTATCCCAATAGTCATAATCATGTCTTCTTCTACGTCTTCTGCGTCTTAACAGCTCATTGATCAGTAAAATACCTATAAGATCTCTGGCGAGTCTTCGACGTCCGTAATATTGTCTATCAGCATCCATTTCATCTGCCATATCAGGCATTTCCTTAATCATACTGTTATAGGCTTCTTCTGACATACTTTCTACCATTTCCCTATCCGGACGCTCTACATAAATCATATCACCCTTTTTTTCCATCTTATCTACAGTTCCCATTACATATGGCATCATCATGTGGCAATTCTCACCATACATACCTGCAAAGTATTCCTCATCTCTGTCATCCTCGTGATGCTCCCCCATTTCATGGTTCATATCAGCCATATTCATTTGGTGCATCATTGGCATTTGCATCATTGGCATTTGCATCATAGGCATCATTGGCATATTATGCATCATCATTGGGCACATGGGCATGTTTCTCATTTCGCTACCTCCCAAAATAGTATACTCACTTGTAAATATATGTAATATACATCCCATTGGTGCATGTTTTAAAGCATAAAAAAGTCTCCAAGTATTACCTTGGAGACTTTTTATGTCTATTCTATCTCTACTAATATATTTCCATCCTGATCATATATGCCTTCTTCATCTACTTGTACATAGCCGTCTGTAGCATCACAAAGAAAATCCAACATACTCTCCATGAACTCCCAGCCTTCTTCAGTCATATCCTCATCCAGCTCAAATGCGTATATTTGCACTGCATTTTTTAGAATTTCAACAGCTTTTTTCTGTCCCTTGGTATAAGGCAGACTCTTTACCTCATCCAGAAATTCCTTTTGTTCTTCCTTGAAAAGGCTGTCTTCATCCTTTATTGTATTTCTCTCCAGTACGATTGGTTTGTTATTCTCATTATACTGGAAAACCATGTTGGTCCAGTTTTGCTCCTTAAATTCAGGTTCTTCTTTACCCGGCGAAGTAGCAAACTCATAGCCATCTTCCAAAAGCTCATCACAAAGAGCATTTAGGGAAGGATAGTCCTCTGCTTGAGAAAAAACTCTTACGTAAAAACTCATTATAATTCTCCTAATCCTTTAAAATTTTGTGAAATATCAAATCATCTACATACTGCTTTGATTTATCATTGAAGTGATGCATGAGTACGCTTCCCCCAAAGGTAAAACCCAATCTCAAAATAGTATTGATTGAAAATATGTTATCACTGTATATATAGGCTCTGGCTATTGTAATACCATCTTTTTTCATATCTTCCAGTCCTGTATTTGTCAGTTCTTTTGCGATCCCTTGATTTCTGAACTCAGGATGTGTAGCTATGGAGAGTATGACTGAGTGCCGCTTATATGCTTCACTCCCTCTGGTCGCTCGAAGCAAGCCCACAATCTGATCCATACACTCAGCTATGTATAAAAATAAGCTTTCGTTTTCCAGCCAGGTCTTAAGCTCCTCCTTGTCAGGTATTTCAACAAGTGATACTTGGCTGTTTTCCATTTTTATAGTTTCAAGGAACTTCCAAACACCATCTACATCACTTAAATGCATCGGTCTGTAAACAATATCCACTTCAAACACCTCACATTGCACTAAATATACTATTTAATATTATTTTACATTATTTACATAGTCTATTCAACAAAAATTGGGCATTCTCCAACTGCTTGCCATCATATTAGATCTATAGCTTTATACCTATAAGAAAAAGCACCCTGCATATTAAAGCAGGGTGCTTCCTATGTTATTTCAGCAGTGCTCCTTCAGAATAGGTGTTACCCGCATTCCAAAGCAAATACTCTTTTACGCCGTTCTCTTCCAGTGCTTTTATTTGAAGTTCTACTTGCTTGGGTCCGTATTTTATATAGCCTTTAACCCAGGATGCAGTAAAGTCCTGTATCCACGGTCTGATTGTCGCCGGAGTCTCAATATTTTTATTTCTATTTACAGCGTCTCTGGTACCATACAAAATTGTTTCGTATGGATACGCGTCAGGCACCGACAAACCATAAGTCCCGTTTGCATAGTGACTAGGATACATCATTGGTGATACATAATCCACTACGTTACTGACAGCTTCCCAATATTGTCCTAAAGCCATATCATCTGATACTGATCCAACTAACCCGTATATGTCAGCAGATATATAAACTTGCATTGGGGCAAGCTGTTCTCTGGCATACTTTAGATAATTTTGTATTGTTTCAGGCTTGCTCTCATTCTTTTCATTTCTATAGTCAAGAATTTTGTCCAATTTACCGCCATTAGATGCAGGGAATCTTACATAGTCAAACTGAATTTCATTAAAGCCTGCAGCAGCAGCCTCTTTTGAAACTGCCAGATTGTACTCCCACAATTCTCTATCATGTGCGGAAACCCATATCAAGCCATCACTGTTTGTAAAAGGCTTGCCACTGTCTTTATAAACAATTGCCTTATTCGGATGCTTTCTTGCATAGGATGGATCCTTAAAGGATACGATTCTTGCTATGGTATAGATCCCATTATCCTTAAGCTTTTGCATCAATGCTTTTATATCTTTAACCGGTGCTTTCTTGTTTGCATCAGGGTTAAACTTTTCAGCTGCCTCTGTAGCAAATAACATGTTGCCATTATCATCCTTAACATCAATTACAAAGGTATTTATTTCTGTTCTTTTTGACATTTCAATAAGTTTGTCAAGCCTTGCACCTGATGCTGAGTATAAGGTTAGATATATACCTTTCACTTCTACCCTCGGGTTGTTTGGATATTCATAGGTTTTATTTTGAGGTGACAAGTCAAGGTTTCTCAAGCTCTCATCTAAAAGCTCAGTCCTGTCCTTTACTGTATGCTCAGCCGCAATCCAGCCATTTACTTCCCCTGTTACATTCTCATAACCGATATTGTACCAAAGCATATTAGCTTCATCGGTTTTTTCTTCCTTAATGCTTACCGCCGTTCCTTTTATCAGGCTGTCTAAAACCTTCCCGTCTTTTGCGGCATTTTCTCTTACATTTAATTTACTGGCACTGATATAAACAACATCTTGATTTTCATCTTTCTCTTCTGGCTGCGCTGGTTGCTCCTCAGGTTTAATATCAGGCTTGTCCTCACCAGGCTTTATGTCATCTGGCGTCTGAGTTGGGGGATTTTGACCTTGCTGTGTACCCGGACTTACTTCAAAGGCTGTAGTAACATACTCATAGCTTACTGCAGAAATGATTACAAGTACAACTGCAACGATTAATAGGATTAGTTTTTTGTTTTTCATACAGCACCTCACAACTTTTATTATAGCTTGTCTACTTCCCGTACATATTTCTACAAGAAATGTTTTCAA
>JAQSYD010000165.1 GCA_029256325.1 Clostridia bacterium | reverse complement strand
TCAATGCCTAAGGTATCAGAATCAGCAGGATAGGTATGTGTACCTGTTGGAATGTATCGTCTGTTTTCATCCATAAAAAATCACCTCCACATATATGTTAAGTAAAATGTGCAGGTGATATGTATGTATGAATCATTTAGAAGATGATCGCGGATGTATTTTTATTTGTATTTTATTCCAGATGAGATATATCCGGCTCCATAAGTACCCTTATTTCACCATTTTCTACCTCCAATATTGATAAACAAGTATCATAGGTAAATGGTGGAGCCCAAAAGTTCTCCAGAGAACGATTTTCAATCACTGTGAATATGGCTTTAATTACAGCCGCATGTGTTACCAGCAGCACATTCTTTTTGGTATCATCTTTAATAAGACCTTCAAAGCCATTTTTTACTCTATCTATAAAAGCTTGATAAGTTTCACCATCCAAAGGCTGATATAGCTGCGGCTTATTCCAAAAATTATATTGCTCCGTCGTATACTTCTCTTTGATATCATCATGATACATGCCTTCCCAAGTTCCGAATCCCATTTCCTTAAAAGAACTATTATAAACCATCAATGGCTTTTTTTCGCTTAATATATGGCTGGCGGTTTCTATTGCTCTTCCTAAAGGGCTGCAGCACACAAAATCGAAATCAATATGTTTTAGACTTTCACCGAGTTTTTTTGCGTTTTCAATACCTTTTTTCGTTAGCTTTGAATCCAGCCATCCTTGCATTTTGCCTTCTGCATTCCATTCAGTTTCACCATGTCTTGTTATATATATTTTCATATAGCTACCCCCGGTTATGATTATTTGTAATACCGCTTCTTCAATGTCATCCAGGTTTCTCTGTTAGTATATCTACGCCAAGTCCCACGCCTATGTCAAGGGCTGAAAGTATTTGTTCTGTTTATGCTTGTATGGGCATTTTTGATAACTATTATTAATATTAATAGGATGGTATTCATATGTCAATATATTATCAGATAAAATGATAGGCCAGCATAGCTATTATAGTATACTGGCCTGTTTCTTATTGTTGGATGGTACAATATTTAATTGTTGAGGTTTTATTGTCCACCATGTACAAGGATCCTGCATTGTCAAAGAAATAGAAATCTGCATTTTGAAGGGGCACTGTGCCTAGCTTATCGAATTCACTTAAGCTGTAAACATTTTTTTTACTTACTGCATACAAGCCTTTCGAATCTACTGCGTAAACCTCTTCATCAAATTTATAATATTGATGCCTCAGACTGTTCATATTTGCGACTATAGTTTTTGTAATGATCCAGCCTTTGTCCTCAACCAGCATCACGGGAGCATCCTGTGGATCTCGTTTTAAGTCGGCATAGGTAAAGTCAGCGTTGTCTATTTTTTGATAACCTTCAGCAGTCCGCTCATATCTAAATAAGTCACTGCCTGCATAACCGGCATCCCAGCCATATTGCTGCCAAAAATAGATATCACCGGTATTATCATTGATTGCAAAGTCTCCAACATTGTCTATCTTATTTTGAGCAGGACTGGGGGAATTATTGTTTTGTCCGTAATCTATAGTTTTCAATGTCTTCAAATCCAGGACCCAGAGGCTGGGCGCCCAATTTTGATCAATCAAATACAGCTTGTTATCATAATACTCTAAGTGGAAATGGCGATCTTCAGAAGGTAAATTTACACCTTTCCATTCCAGGTCTCTTGTTATAAAGTAGTCTGAAAGTCGAATTTCTGTTATGGTGTTTACATCTTCATTTACGATGTAAAGCATGCGGTTATCTTTAGAAATACTGATATCTCCCGGTCGGTTTGTCAGGCTGATTATTTTTTCTACGCTTTTATTTGCTGCGTCAATCACAATCAGCTTTCTATTCGTTTTATTCAGGGCATATATCTTGTTATTTCCTTGATTATATTTGAAATTATCAATTGACATTTTAACGTCGATATCTTTGATTTCGCTCGTCTTTACTGAGCTGATTGGCTCAAACATACCATGTCCGGCGTCATTGGGAGCTGGAGTTGAACCATAACCGGATGGTTCTTCAACACTTACAATGAATTCAGTATCTACCTTATATATCTTCCATAGTGAGCCATATTTTTTGAGATAATATAAGTTACTTATGGTGGTTTTGCCATAGTCCATACGATAGCCTTTGCTTTCAAAGCTGGTTGTAACTCTGATTAAGGTTTCAGCATCTGTCTTTTTAATGATCCTGTAATTTTGTATCTTCATTAGTAGGTCATATTGATGGAACATAGCGGATAATACTTGACTATCAGCTGCTTTCAGGGTGCTGTCCTTATAGTAGAAGCTGTTCAGGTATGCTGCTAGATTTTCATCATTAAAGCTTTTAACCATAGAGTTGAGCACATTTTTAACTTCGGTGTCCGGAATACGACTATCCTTTACATACTGCTCCTTACCGATTGTCGGTATGCTTGCAAAAGCAGCACCGGATATTCTTTTAAGCCAGTCTTGTGCATGATTAATTGAAATTGCAAAATTAAGATTGCCAGTATCCAAACCGGCAGAGTTTATGCCGATGACATCACCATACATATCAAATAGAGGACTGCCTGAGCTGCCATGGGTGATGGGTGCAGAAATCTGTACAAGTTCGACTCCTGCCTCATTTCTTAAGCCGCTGATGATACCCTCGGATATCGAGTTTTTCAGACCTTCAGGGCTGCTGATGGTCACAATCTGCTGCCCTTTCATTAAGATTTTGTCAAAGCCCAGCTTGAGAACCGGCAGGTTGGGGTTGGTTTTAAGCTTAAGCATCGCAAGGTCAGTAGTAACATCAGAAGCAAATATTCCTTCTACATCCAATTTTCTATTATCTTCTGTCTCAATGATTATTCTGCTTGCCCCTTCAATTACATGGAAGTTGGTTAATATGACACCGGGACCTACATAGAATCCGCTTCCTTGGGCAATAGGGCTGCCGTTTTGGTCTAGGGTATATACAACTACAACGCTTTTGTCATAGGTTGAAATTTCTTCAACTGAAAGCTTCTGTGTTGATGTATAGTTCTTAATGATTGAGTCAATAACAGCCTTATCAGCCTGCGTGTCAAACTGTGTTGACCGATCGCTTATGATGATAACGCTTCTGTCATAAAAAACATTTTTGCCAAGACTTTCTGATAATACGCGAATTGGCACAAAGGTTCGATTGTTCTTAACATAGGGAGCAATATCACTTGTAAACATTGTCCCGTTCTTGTACATTATTTTACTGTTTAACTGCATTTCAATGGTGTCTGTGCCATGACTGATTGTAATTATTTTTGATGCCTGATCCCAGGTTACTGTTGCACCTATATTTTCTGATACGAACCTGACGGGCAATAAGGTTCTATTTTGTTGTACAATGGGTGTGACTGCTTTATCATTGGCATCAATGGCTTTCTCAATATTGTTTACATAAGCTTTGCTGCTGCCTATATATAGAATTATAGAGCGGTCAAGCTGACTATCATAGTTAAATGCATAAGTGATTTGCGGAAATGCAACTGCAATAAGCATCAAAAATGCAATGATTCTAAGTCTTACTTTGTTTTGCAATGATGAATAACCTCCAATTCAAAAAAATAAAAAGAATAACGACAAGTTAACATAATGTCATTATTCTTCATAAAATTTAGAATTCCTTTACAAAATTGAAGTTTACATAAAAATTTAATCTTGCTGTAATATTTATTTATGAACCTTGAAGGAGGTTTCTGCAAACCAGTCTATCAGCCTTCTGGAGATGCTTAGCTTGCCCGGTATTTCTGGAAGCGCATCAGCCTTAAACCATCGAGCGTCAGAAAGCTCTTGCCTGTCAATGACCAATTCTCCGTCGGCATATTCTGCGGTAAAGCCTACCATCAATGAGTCTGGGAAAGGCCAAGGCTGACTGCCGAAATATTGAATGTTTTTTACATTTATTCCGGCTTCTTCTTTGATTTCTCTGGCTACACATTCCTCAAGATTTTCTCCTGGCTCCACAAAGCCTGCAAGTACGCTATAAAACCCAGACTTGTTTAGTGCATTTTTTGCCAGTAGTATTTCATCCTTCTTTGTAACGGCAACGATGACAGCAGGAGAAATTTTAGGATATAGTGCCAAACCGCATTTGGGGCAGTATTTTGAATGCTCGCTTTCCTTCATGAAGGTTTCGGATCCGCAACGTCCGCAGTAAGTGGTATTTTTGCTCCAATTAATCAGATGGTATGCCCTTGCAGCCAGCCAGAAAAGCTCATCCTCAATTTGCCCAAACACTTGACGCAGCCCAATGAGTTTAAGACTGCTTTGCATGATTTGAGCAGAAGGCAAATCAGCCGCAATGTATGGAATAGAGTCTAATCTGCCTAAATATAAAGGAGCTTTGAGCACCATATTATATGCAGATAAGCTGTCCTTATCAAGTATTTTTACAGAGTCATCCTTTTCCTCCACCAAAAGCTTGTCTCCGGAAAATATAAAATAACATGATTTTTCTTCTTCACCGGGAAAAGGCAGAGCTCTTAATTCAAATGTCATATTTAACTCCCTTTTACTATAGTTTTTAAATGCATTACATATATATTATACTATTTGTCATTTGAAATTTGAATCATCAATAGGATGGCAAAGTGGGATAATCTTCATTTTTAAATCGGTTTTTATATGGAAAGTAATGGTATAATTGAACATTATAATGAGTTTCCTTTCAATAGGCTTTATAATCAAGGAAATAGCAAAGAAAACTGAGGAGGGTAATATATGAGATCGGTAAAGCAGATTGATGAACTTTTAAGGAGTTCAATGGAAAGATTCATGGGTGATAACAGTATACCTGGAATAGCCCTTGGTATCGTATTAGATGGTAAACTTGCTTACACAAAGGGTTTTGGCGTCAAGAACATAGAGAAAAATGATAGGATAGCAGATACATCCATGTTTCACAGTGCTTCCATCTCAAAGACCTTTGTTGCAGTCTCTCTTATACAGCTGCAGGAGAGCGGACTTATTGATATAAACAAGGCTGTTATAGAATATTTGCCCTACCTTAAATTAAAGGACGAGAGATTCAAGAAGATTACTGTAAAACAAATGATGAGT
>JAQSYD010000164.1 GCA_029256325.1 Clostridia bacterium | reverse complement strand
ACCTCATCATAAATATAGAGTAATGTGCCATTAAGCACATTATAGCATAGGGGAGTATACCATTGAAGATACTTGGAAATATTAACATGGAAAGTAAATGGAAATTTCAGAAAAGTATAACATTTGGGTTTTGCAGTTTTTTTTTCATAATTGTGTTGAGTGGAAATTTTGTAAATGGTATGATAAATTTGTAAGAGCTATATAAAACTAATGAATTTGATGAATATTATTTGTTTTGTATAGTAAAATAAGGCTGTAAATCATTTATAGTCTTTCACTTTTAAAGGTAAACTATTAATGAGGGAGAAGCCCTCGATATATAAAAGGAGGATATGAAATGCATAAGAAACTCTTTATTCCAGGTCCGGTAGACGTACGTGAAGATGTACTTCAAAAAATGGCGACACCACAGATTGGTCATAGATCAAAGGCTGCATCAGCACTACAAAGAGGTATATCTGACAAGTTAAAGAAGGTATTCCAAACTGAAAACACAATTATTCTATCCACTTCATCAGGAAGCGGTCTTATGGAAGCAGCTATCCGCAGCTGTACAAGAAAAAGAGCGGCTGTATTCTCAGTAGGCGCTTTTGGTGACAGATGGTACAAGATGGCGAAATCCAATGCAGTGCCAGCTGACAAATTCTCTTCAGTACCAGGCCAGCCAACTACAGTTGCTATGGTAGATGAAGCATTATCAACAGGCAAGTATGATGTAATAACCGTTACTCATAATGAAACCTCAGCAGGTATCATGAACCCTGTAGGTGAAATAGGAGAGCTTTTAAAGACAAAATATCCAGAAGTATTATTCCTAGTTGATACAGTTAGTTCAATGGGTGGATCTGACATACCAGTTGACAAGTGGGGCATAGACGTTTGCATCACATCAACTCAAAAGTGTCTTGGTTTACCAGCAGGTATGGCAATATGCTCCGTAACAGAAAGAGCTATTGAAGCTGCAAAACAAGTTGAAAACAGAGGCTTATACTTTGACTTGGTTGAGCTTTATGATTACGTGCAAAAGAAGGATCATCAATATCCTTCCACACCATCACTTTCTCATATGTTTGCATTAGACTATCAATTGGATAGAATCCTTGCAGAGGGTATTGAGAACAGATTTGCAAGACATATAGAAATGGCTAATTATGTACGTGATTGGGCAAGGAAAAACTTTGCAATATTTGTTGAAGATGAAAAGTATCTTTCCAATACACTTACAACAATCAAGAATACAAAAGGTATCAGCGTTAGCGACCTCAATAAGCAGCTTGCAGAAAGAGGCTTTGAGATTTCAAATGGTTATGGAGATTTGAAGGATGTTACCTTCAGAATTTCACATATGGCCGATTATACTTTAGATGAAGTAAAGACTTTAATTAAGAATATAGAAGAAATATTAGGACTGTAAGGGGTTGAATTTAATGGTAAGAATACTTGTTACAGACGGTATGGAGCAGGCTGCAATTCAAGATTTGAAAAACAGCGGCTTTGAGGTTGTTGAGCAATTCTATGAAGTAGAAGAGCTTAAGCAGCAAATTAAAGAGTTTGATGTTATTGTTGTTAGATCAGCTACAAAGGTAAGAGAGCCTATCATAGATGCAGCGTTGGAAACAGGCAGATTAAAGCTTGTTATCAGAGGCGGCGTAGGGGTAGACAACATAGATGTTGAGTACGCAAAGTCAAAGGGCATCACAGTGGCGAATACACCAAATGCAAGCAGCGCATCTGTTGCAGAACTTGCAATAGGACATATGTTCTGCTTAGCAAGATTCATCCATATTGCAAACCACACGATGAGACAAGGCAAGTGGGAAAAGAAGCATTATGAAGGTATTGAACTTGCAGGCAAGACGCTAGGTTTGATCGGCTACGGCAGAATAGCGAAGGAAACAGCAAAAAGAGCAATGGCTCTTGGCATGAAGGTTGTATATACCAACAGAAGCGGTGATAAAAACGATCCTGACTTCAAGTATGTACCAATGGATGAGCTTCTAGGGATGTCAGACTTCATATCCCTACATATTCCAGGTTCTAAGGATAAGAAGGCTGTGATTGGTGAAGCAGAATTTGCAAAAATGAAGGATGGCGTATTCATCGTAAATGCAGCAAGAGGCGGCGTTGTATGTGAAGATGCACTCATAAAAGCATTGGATTCCGGTAAGGTTGCAGCTGCAGCACTAGATGTTTTTGCAGAAGAACCAACTAAGAATGAAGCAATCTATACACATCCAAAGATTTCACTAACACCTCATATTGGAGCTTCCACAATTGAAGCACAAGAGAGAATCGGTGAAGAGATCGTATCCATAATAAAGAATCATTTTAATGCTTAATTAAATAGTCAAGAATCCCGCAGGTTTAACCTGCGGGATTCTTTATAGGTTAATATTGTAGGGGAGGGTCTCTGCGCCTTCCCACGGGCAGGCACTTTACCTGCCCCTGCATTCTATAAGCACTAAAAAATATAAAAAGGCTATTGCATTGTGCAACAGCCCTTTTATAGCTTATATTATAAAACTATTTTCTTACCTTCTATGTAATATCTCTTTTCATGAGCTTCACCCATTGAGAAGGTCTTTCTTGGCATTACGCCGTCTAATATAACGGATCTAAATAAATCGCTCTTTTCGATTGGAGGAAGTATAAAGCCCATGTTTCCTTCTTTTGTTGTCAGCTTATCTATTACATCTGTACCATGTATGTAGTCTATTTTTGTATTTGGATTGTTCTTTAGGAATTCATCCAGGAATACTTGTATTGTACCAACTGGGATATTAGCTTTCGGATTCTTAACTGTTATTGTTCCTGACTTATCCTTCGTTACAATGGAGAACATGTGTGTATTGTAGTCACCGGCTAAGTCTTCAATATTCATGATTGTTCTGCTGTCATGGTACTTAACTTCCAATTCACTGCCGATTTCTTTGCAATATGCGCTTAAAGCCTGAAGCAATGCTTCTGAATCCACATTGAATAATTCTCTATGTATAGGTTCAACAATAAGGCTCTTATCATGAACGTTAACAACCTCTACTAAAGCAAATCTAGCTGGATGAATCTCCACTTGCTCTGCAGTCAGAGTTTTCTTCACATTTTCCCAGTGAGCCTTTGCAGATGCTAAGGAGTGATTGCCGTCACCTACTGCAAATAGCAATACAGGTTTATCTTCAGTCAGGCTGTACTTTTGACGGATCAGTTCAGGATCAGCTAGCTTCTCAAATCCAGCAATCAGCTTTCCAATCAAATCTTCATCCTCAATTTTATAACCGCTGATATGGCCGCCATGCATCATCAATTCAAAGTCATAAACCTTTTCAAGCTTATCCTTCATTTCAGACAATGGCTCGATGATTGCTTCATTTGGATCGTCAATCAGAAGCATGATGTGAGGGAATTCAGCTGTCGCATTTTCTCTTACCTTTACGCGAGGCGGAATTCTTTCGATTACAGTCTTCTCAGTTGGACGAACCAAGGATTGTGAATTTGCAGCATAATCATAGTTCTCTAGGTCGATTGAAAGTACAAGACCTTTTCTTGGTACTTCTTGCTCTGTTTTTCTTTCAACATAGATAAAGCCTGGCTTTTGTGGAACTAGTACATTTTTATCCAAGTATTCTCTCATGTTGCTATGAATTTTCTTTATCATGCCCTCAGTATCATAGTTTCCATGCTCTAGATATACCTCTGGAAGAGTTAGATTCAAAGTGGAGTAGCTGTCGCCAACTATCTTGTTTACTTCTTCCCAATATTCTGGCTGTGAAGTATACTGGTCACATGCTATAACTGACCATTTTTCATAGCTTACTTTTTTTTCAGGCAATAGAATCTCAGGGATATTGATGCCTATTTTATTTTTCATCTTTACTACCTCGCTTTTTTAATTTTGATAATGCTTCAATAGAAGACATTTATATTTTTTTAAAGAAGCAATTATATAATGCATCATTATTGTGCAAGATAGGATAATTCTATCTTATACAGTAATAATTTCATGTTGATTATATACTAAAATACTAGCACTTTCAAGTAAGTACTTCTATTATGTTGTACAATTTTAGATAAAATATGATAAATAGTACAGCACAGTTAATTTTCATTTGCCGTAAAATTGTGCATGAACAGTATTGTAGATTAGCTAAAGTGATTACATAGTATTTGAACGGGCTTCAGGTTCTTTGCTGTGTCGCATAATGTCGAAAAATAGCGCAATAAAGAGAATTGTGTCGGATGTGGAATTGTGGTATAATTATCCTCACTCAGAGCAAGCTATGAACGGCATTCATAGCTTGGACATTCATGAACATCATATATGTTTATTTTTTTTGCCTCATTGCAATGGCTATTATGTTATATGATGGAAAGCTTTCACTGCCTTCATACATGAAGATAGTGGATAGTCAAGGCTCTGGCATAATTAGAAGAGGAAAAACACAGGGGGAGAAATATGAAAAGCATTAGAACAAAACTAGTTATTTATTTTTCAATGTTAATTTTATTATCATCTATTACTTTAGGTGCTGTTTCCTTGCAAAGAGCCAGTGAAACAGCTACCAATGAAGCTGAACACTCACTGGCTTTATTAGCAGTTGATGCAGCAAAATTAACACAGAGCCGACTTGAAACTCAAAAGAAGGCACTAGAAATGATAGCAGGAAGAGCAGATATTCAAGGTATGGATTGGGAACAGCAACAGCCTATACTGCAAAGACAGTTGAAAAAAACCAGTTTCCTTGATATTGCAGTGGTTCAGCTAGATGGAACCGCCCAATACTCAGATGGATCCACCAGTCAATTAGGTGACAGAGAATATGTAAAAAAGGCTTTTAACGGCGAAATAAATGTATCAGATTTATTAGTTAGTAAAGTGACAAATTCAGTCGTATTGATGTATGCTGCTCCCATAGAAAAGGATGGCAAGGTTGTAGGGGCTTTAATAGGCCGTGGAGACGGGAATGCCCTAAGTGAGATCACAGACGATGCAGGTTATGGGGATGGCGGGTATGCATACATTATTAATAAGAAGGGTACTTTGGTTGCTCACCCGGATAGAGAGAAGGTACTTAATCAGTTTAACCCAATTGAAGAAGCAAAGAAGGATGAAAGTCAAAGGTCAGTTGCA
>JAQSYD010000026.1 GCA_029256325.1 Clostridia bacterium | reverse complement strand
TAGTAATATATCCTTTGCTTACTAAGGAACGAATTTGCTTCCATACGCTTCAACAGCATCAGAAGCCTTGCTTTGAAGGCTGAAGCTTCAGAGTGCGGCAAAAATTTTTAATATATGTCTGTAACGTTTCTGTGCAAAAAACGTTATTATTTGTGTAAAACATTTCAGCTGAAAAGAAAGGAGCCAAGTTCTATGATAGATGAGAAGTCCATAGAGGAGATTTGTTCTTCTACTTGGGAACCCTTGTATCGTTTTATATATTATAAAGTGCAAAATCGCCAAGAGGCAGAGGATATTACACAGGAAACCTATGCGAAAGCTTTAGCCCATTTTCAAAAAAACAATATTAAAATAGATAAGCATATTGGATTTTTAAAAACAGTTTCCTTAAATGTTCTGAGAGATAAATGGCGTAAAAGCAAGCGACAGGGGAAAGTCATTGATATCGAAGCTATCAATCCAAAGGAAGCAGCAGTTGAGGACCCTACTGAAGCAAGTGCGCAGAAGGAAATGCTGCAAGATGCGCTAAAAATACTGAAAGAAGAGCATCGTACCGTTATTGAATTAAGAATTATTAAAGGATATTCTGTAGCAGAAACTGCAGAAATCATGAACAAACAAGAAGGAAATATTCGGGTGCTGCAGTACCGGGCGTTACAAAATCTCGCTGCAATTCTTAAAAACAATGATTAGTTGAAGGAGGTAAAAATAGATGAGTAATATTGAAAATGATTTATCGAAATATATTGATACACTTAATGAAGAGAAAAAGCCGAAGGAGCATCAGAACGAAATTGATTCACAGGAGCTGGAGGAACTTATGGATACAGTAAGATTGGTTAAGAGTTTAAAGGAACCAACTCTGCCCCCTTCAGATTATCCCCGAAAAGTTGCCAGTGCTGTAGCCGGCAAGTTATCTAATAAATCAGTGGTGAAAAAGCCAAAACGAGCATGGTTTGTGGGCTTAAGCACTGTTGCTGCAGCTGCTGTATTAATCTTCATACTGAATTTAACCTTTGCTAAAAATAATATTGTCTATGCTATGGAGCAAGCCTTCCAAGGAGTGAAGGCATATCATGGGGTCCTAGAAATTATTGAAACCAATGGGGAAGGAAAAGAGACTATACAAGCAAAAAGAGAGGTTTGGGCTAATCAGGACGGACAATACTATATAGAAGAATTAGAGGGTTCGCAAAAGGGTTTGGTAACCGTAAATAACGGAGAACAGAAGTGGCAGCTGCGACCAGATTCAAAGCATGCATATATCTTCTCGGCATTTCCTGATCCATATCGCTTTACCTTCGAACTGGGTAATGAAGTAGAGGATGTAAAGAATGCTATAAGTACTAAACTCATTGACGAAGATACTGTATCGGGAAGAGCAGCCATCATTCTTGAAGTATCGCCTAAGGGAGGCATACCATATAAGCTATGGGTTGACAAAGAAACAAAGCTGCCTTTGAAGAAGCAAGGAGCAATGCAAAATGCAATGCAGTATACTGTAACCTATAGCGATATTGAGTTTATTGATGCGATACCATCAGCACTGATTTCTTACAATCTTCCAACCGGTTTTGAGGAAATCAATACAAGCACAGAACAACTGCTAAACAATATAGAGGAGGCTGAGGAAGCTGTGGGATTTGAGCTTAAGATGCCTAAAGATTTAGCAGAATTTAGCATGGAGGGTGTTACCGTAGAACTTGATAAGAAGATTGTTAAGATCTACTATATAGACAAGGATAAGCAAAATAATGTAGTTGTTCTGCAAGGAAAAGCAGCTGGTGAGCTCAAACCCGCTTCAACTGCTGTATTAGGCAAGGTGGGCAACAATATAGCAGAAATTCAGTCACCGGTTGCAGGAGATTCCGGAATTTTTACTGGCGGCGGAGTATACGCAGGAATCACAAACCTTAGCTCTATTCGTTGGCAGGAGAAAGGATTTGAATATGCAGTTGTAGGTGATGCAGCTATTGAAGATATGAACGTGTTTATAAAGGGAATCGCAAATGGAAGTGTTCAAATTCCAACAATAGATGATAAGTCATCCATAAAGCCTAAAGTAGAGGTTGCTGTGGATTTAGAAGTGGAAGAAAATGAGCAAAAGAGTGTTGATGCAGGTCATACACCTTGGAAGCTTGATCCGGCTTTTGTTGCACAAGTATTTGTAAATCTTCAGATTTCTCCGGAAGGAATTCAAGGGGAATATCCTGTACAATATGAGAATTTTAAGATTGTACAAAATACAGGCAGAGAAGCAATTCTAGAGGTGAAAGGTGATAAAACACCAATTAGCAAGGTATATCTAAAGAGGCTTATAAGACAAGACGCTACAGGAGTTTGGACTGTTGTGGGTTATGATCCGATAGTTAAGAAGTAGATTGAATTTTGGCACCTGTTATTAGAGAACAGGTGTTTTTTTAAGCCTAGTTTGACCCAAGGGTCAAAAAGATATATAATATGACCTATAGGTCATTATATAGTTGAGGAGGCGGTGTTTATGTCTTTAGAGCACTATGAGAAATTAAAAGAAGATAAGAAAAATAAGATATATGTAAGTGCGATCAATGAATTTGCACAATATGGCTACAATGATGCAAACACAATCAGAATAGCTTTGGAAAGTGATATTGCAAAAGGAAGCTTATTCAATTATTTTGGCAGCAAGAAAGGATGTTTTCTTTATATATTAAATAAAGCGGTAGATAAAATACTGTTTCAAATCAAAACCAAGCTGGAAAAATTAGATTCAAAGGACTTGTTTGAATGTATTACTTTTATGCTAAATGCAAAATTAGCTTTATATAGAGAGCTGCCTTTGGAAATGAATTTTATAATAACCGCTTTTTCGGAGAAAAGCGAAGAGATCAAAGAGAAATTAAATGAGACTACACTTAGATATACCCAGGAAAATGAAAGGCTAAGATATAAGATATTTATTGAGGCTTTGAGAATGTTAAATCTCAGAGGAGATATTTCAATTGACAAGGTGTACACAATAATGATTGGTATCCTAGACATATATACTATGAAGGTCTTAAAGGAATATAAGAGTGATATTCCATCGTTTTTCAATAACCCTGAACCGGTTTTAGTTGAGCTGAAGGATTACCTTGATATTATAAAATATGGCATATTAAAAGCTTAGGGAGGGTAAGAGATGAAGCATACAGGAATCATGAAAGCCTTATTTATACTGAGAAAGACAAACAAAATGGGTATAGAGGATATTAAAAAGCTTCAACATGAAAGATTTAAAAAGCTTTTTAACTATGGCCGTGAGAACTCAGAATACTTATTTAAAAAATATGAAGGTCTTGCTGTAGAACCCAATTACAGTGAAATACCAATCAGTACCAAGAAAGAGTTGATGGAAAATTTTAATCAATGGATTACAGATAAAGATGTTACTTTAGAGAAAGTGAATGCTTTTATGGAAGATAAAGATAATATCGGAAGAATGTTTTTGGGCAAATATTTAGTTTGCACTACATCGGGATCTACAGGAATACCAGCTGTAGTTCTATATGATAAAACTGCTATGAATGTGATGGATGCAATGTCTTTTGTTCGTGCAACTGCGCACAAGGAGGACTTCTGGAAGCTAATCAAGGCTGGCGGAAAATCAGCTGCAATCTATGCTACAGAAGGCTTTTACCTTGGTTATTCAAGTGTGAGAAGAAAACAGATGCAAAATCCTCGAAAAGCAAAGCAGTTAGGTATTTTTTCAGTATTCAGCCCTTTACATGAAATTGTATCAAAACTAAATGATTTTCAGCCTGCCTTATTGGGAGGCTATCCAACGGCTGTTGAGCTATTGATTGAAGAAAAACGCGCTGGCAGGCTAAAGATTCATCCTGTATTCATAAATACAGGGGGAGAGTATCTTAGTCCTGAACTGGCACAAGAACTAAGAACGGTATTTGGATGCCACGTACAAACAAACTACGGAAGTACCGAAGGTGGAATGATGGCTTTTCAATGTGTGGAGGGACACTTGCATATAAATAGTGATTGGCTTATCATTGAGCCGGTGGATGAAAACAGAAATCCAGTACCGGATGGCGTATTATCTCACGCTGTTTTAATCACAAATTTATCAAACTTTACTCAACCCATCATTAGATATGAAATCAGTGACAGAGTAATCTTATATAAGGAACAGTGTAAATGTGGTAATCCAATGCCTTATATAGAGGTAGAGGGAAGAACGGATGACATTTTATATTTTGTAGAGGGGGAAGAAAAGATAGGTATCGCACCACTGGCAATATACGCTTTGCTAAAGGAGACAGAAGGGATTATGAGATTCCAAGTAGTTCAACATGATCATTCAACCTTGGAATTGAGACTGGAATTTAACTCATCCCATAAACATCAAGAAATAGCGGAAAAGGCTATAGCAAGAGTACAACACTTGCTTCTGCAAAATGGCATTAAAAATGTACAGATAAGGCGATCTAATGAGCCTATTGCAAGAGATGAAAGAAGTGGAAAATTTAAGCATGTGATTGCATTAAAGAAATAAATAGATGTATTTTATTATCATAAAAAGGTAAAATTAGGTTATGACAAATTGAAAATATTAGAAATTAGGAGGTTTTACTATGTCTGATGTATTAAATATTTTAGCTTATGCCATTAAAAGAGAAGAAGAGGGTGAAAAGTTTTATCAGGAAAATCTCAAACGTGTAAATTCACAAGAAACGAAAGCTGTGTTAGAAGCTTTAGCAGAGATGGAGAAAGAGCATGGGGAGCTTCTGCGTGGACGATATAAAACCTTAAAGGAAACAGGAGAGTGGCTGCCTGTTTTAGAGGATATAAAAGGTGCAAGTGTTTTTCAAGCTAGGTTCGAGGCTGAGAAAACTACAAAAGCTGATTTAGAATCTGACTTAAGTGATATTACGATACTAAGAATGGCATATTTAATTGAAAATGATTTGGCTGAGTTTTATAAAAAAGCAGCGGATAACATTGACAATCCGGAAGGAAAGAAGCTATTTCTAGCTCTTTCAGATTGGGAAGTGGAGCATAAGAATGCTCTTTATAAAGTGTATCAGGAGCATTTCCACAGCAATTGGTTCGATGCAGGTTTTTCACCATTTTAGCGTACATGACGTGAACCTTTTTAAATTTGGTTTATTTTGCTTGGAACAAAAACAATAGGTTTTGTATCTAACAAGTGTAACCAAAATAAAGGAGGTACAAAAAGTGATAAAAAATAAAGCAGCTAAGGCACTAATTATCGGCGCATGTTTAACCCTTAGTTCTATGGCTGGTGTATATGCTGATACAAATAATGTTGAGGTGAAGCCAGCTATAATCCAAGAGGTGAATGACGAGTCTGAAATCATGACTATTCAAATTGCAGCAGTGAATAATGAAGACGTACTTTCAAAAAAGCAAATGGAAATTGACCAGTATGTATTTGAGCAACATCAGGAAGAGCTTGAAAAGAAAGGCATCATAGTAACAAGCACCGGTGTAGTAGGAGATGTTGTAGAAGTAAGCATTACACCTTATGATGTGAAGAATGCGGATTATCTATATGAGCTGTTCGGCGAGGATATGGTAAAAGTTGTAGCTGGAGAACAGGCAGTACCATTAGATTTAGTTACAACAGCTGATATTTCAGCACAGTCAGGTATGGCTGTTGAAAAAGAGGCATCATTCTTTGAGACATTTTTTAAAGGTATTGTTGAATGGTTTAAGAGCATATTCTAAACAAAATTTCATGAAATAATAGTTAAAGAACGACGGTGTTATAACACTGTCGTTCTTTTAACTTAACTCCATAATTTCTTCATATATGGAGAATATAATGATGTTAAATATATATAATTTACAGGATTAAACCGAGTAAAATTATCTTAAATGGTACATGGGAAGGAAGTTGGATTATGGAGCAATTTAAAATTTCTCATAATTTGTATCTATTTAGAAGTGGAGGAGGCAATATTCCTATAACCTTCAATCAATATTTGATTATGGGGGAGGAACCCTTGTTGATACATACAGGAAACAGTAAGCAGGCTGTAGAGCTGATACCTATGCTAAAAGACATATTAGGCAACCGCACCCTGTCTTATATATTTATTTCACACTTTGAAGGAGATGAGTGTGGCGGTATCAGTCAAGTAATGGAGAGCTTCCCTAAGGCTTTACCCATATGCTCGCAAATTACAGCAAGGCAATTAGCAAGCTTTGGCTTGGAATATAATATAATGATCAAGAATCCCGGAGAAACCTTGGAAACCAGCGATTACAAGCTTGAGTTTATAGCTTATCCATCAGAGGTTCATTTGTGGGAGGGCTTGTTGGTAATGGAAGCCAAGCAAAGAATGCTGTTTAGCAGTGACCTCTTTATCCACTTTGATAAAATAAATGAAATTGCTGTAAATTCAAATCTTGAGGATGAGCTTGAAAGGATTACAGAACAGCAAATCCCCGATGGCCATTTAATAGAAAGACTAAAGACAACCTTGCTGCAGTACAATATTAAGGATATAGCTCCGGGACACGGACCCTTTATTAAGCTATGGCCTACAAATCAGTAGCATATAATGAACATCATTTGAAAAAACATTACGGATATAAGGAGATATCAGATGGCCAAAATTTACATTATTCATGAAAATAACGAGTGGACTGCACCACTTATTAAGAATCTAGAGGTTCTTGAGCTGCCATATGAGGATTGGTTTATTGACAAAGGAATGTTGAATCTTACAGAAACACCACCAGAGGGCGTTTTTTACAATCGTATGAGTGCTTCATCCCATACTAGAGATCACCGCTATTCTGCAGAATATACAGCTGCACTGTTATCATGGTTGGAAGCTCATGATCGGAGGGTGATAAACTCCAGTCGTGCTTTACAGTTGGAAGTAAGCAAGGTAGCGCAGTATACTTCTCTTGAGGCGCATGGTATTCGTACACCTAAAACAATTGCCGTTGTTGGGAAAGAAAGGATTATAGAAGCAGGACAGAAATTCCAGGGGCCTTTTATAACGAAGCACAATAGAGGCGGAAAGGGACTGGGCGTTCAACTTTTTCAGAATCAAGAGTCGTTAAAGAACTACTTAGAAGGTCCAGATTTTGAAATGCCTGTTGATGGAATTACACTTATACAGGAATATATTCAAGCTGCACAACCTTATATAACACGCTGTGAGTTTATTGGAGGCAGATTCTTATATGCGGTTCAGGTGGATACATCACAGGGCTTCCAGTTATGTCCGGCAGATGCATGTCAGATTGGAGACGCCTTCTGTCCCGTTGGTGAGAAACAACAGAAGCCTAAGTTCGAAATACTTGAGGGTTTTAGCAATCCAATCCTTGAAAGATATGCTGAATTCCTTGAAAATAATAGGATTCATATTGCAGGAATTGAGTTTATAATGGATGAAAAGGGCGAGATTTATACTTATGATGTAAACACAAATACAAATTACAATGCCGATGCTGAAGAAGCAGCTGGAATATCCGGAATGGCGACAATTGCTAAATATCTTGGATCAGAGCTCAAAGTGAGATACTAATTTAATAGTTGGAATTTAAAAAAGCGCAAGAAGGTTCTTGCGCTTTTTTTGTAGAATAAAGTAAATGCAATGAAGTAGGAAAGGCAGGTATTAATAATGAAATACGTAGGAGAAAATATTTACATACGCCTCTTGGAACAATCTGATGCAGAAGCAAGACTAAGATTAAACCTAAATAATAAAGAATTTTTTCAAACCTATACACCCAAGAGGGAGGAAGCTTTTTATACCTTGGAAGTGCAATTAAAAATTATTAAGGAAGACATAGAACAAAGTAAAAATGATGTTCGATATTCCTTTGGTATTTTTCTTAATGAGACAGATGAATTGATAGGAAATGTAGCCCTAACAGAGGTTCTGCGAGGCTCTTTGCAAAGCTGCTATATTGGGTATTACCTTGATCAACAGCAAAACGGCAAAGGCTGCATGACTGAAGCTGTAAAGCTGGCAGTTGATTTTGCATTTCGTGAATTAAAGCTTCACAGAATCGAGGCTGGTGTTATGCCGCATAACATAAGGTCTATGAGGGTACTTGAAAAAGCAGGCTTCCATAAGGAAGGTATTGCTGTAAAAAATGTGAAGATAAATGGCAGGTGGGAGGACCATCAGGTATTGGCTATTGTAGCAGCGGATTAAGGCAAAAATAATTATACATTTTCTAACCATTTACAAAGAAGGACCGATATACTAAAATTTATATGATATTACATAATTTGGGAGGCCAGATTATCATGAATATAAAAGGTATAGTTAGTCCCAAAATTAAGGAATTGGCTGAAGCAGTTTTACAAGGGAACCATGAAGCTATAAACCAGTTCTGGAGGAGTATTGAAAAAAACGGTGCACCTCTCATTGAAGCAATACCAGGGGATGATAAAAATGTATTGGTAACAGTATTGTGGAAGGATGCAGGAGATATTGAAACTATTTCTGTGTTTGGAGAGCTTTTTGGAATGAATACAGAAAAAACAAGACTGGAAAAACTCCATGATACAAATCTTTGGTATAGAACTTATAAAGCAGCGAAAAATGCGCGATCCTTGTATGTATTCTTTATAAACGAAAAACCTGAAGACGAATTGGCAGATTTGGATATAAGGCTGGATCCATTCAATGCGCATATAGTCACCTGTACAGAAGATGAAGAATATCCAAATGAGTACTGTATTATGTTTAAACAGGAATCTATGATAGAGCTGCCTGGGTTTGAAGAGTGTCCATATGTACAGGAAAAACTCGAGACTCCAAAAGGGAGTATAGAAAAGCTTACTTTCGACAGCGCAATATTAGGAAGAAGCAAACGTGTATGGCTATATAAGCCTGCACATTATGACAAGCTGAAAAAGTCCTGTGGACTTGCCGTATTTTTTGATGGATGGGAATATCTGCATGAGACAAAAGCAGCCGTGATATTGGATAATATGATAGCTGAAGGTGTAATCCCTCCAATGGTAGGTGTATTTATCGATAATAGAGATAACCGGATAGAGGATTTAAGACTTAACACAGTTTTTATTGACTTTATTGCAGAAGAAATAATACCTTGGATAAAGGGCATATGTAATATTTCAAAGGACCCTAATGATGCTTTGATTGGAGGCTTTAGTGCAGGAGGACTTACTGCAGGCTATACAGCATTCCTATATCCAAATATATTTGGCAAGGTATTGTCGCAATCCGGTGCATTTTATTGGGGATATAATGAGGATATGACAGGAGCTGTATTGGTAGACAAGTTTGAGCAAGCTGACAAACTGCCTATAGAATTATTTATGAGTCTTGGTGAATTTGAGAAATTCGATTACCATTTGAATGCTCACTTAAGGCTGTTGGAGATTCTGAAAGATAAAGGCTATAAAGCGAAATTTGAAGAGTTCATGGGTGGGCATACGAATTTTGATTGCCAGATCACATTGTCAAAAGGACTTCATTTTCTTTTGGGTAGTAGATAATTCTACTTCATACTTATAGCAGCTCAAAGCTAATAAGGTAATAGCTGGCGTGTAGAATACCCAAGTAAGGCTGGTGGCTAACAACCATGCGGTACCAGACCATAGCAGTCCGTCAAGCCCTACAGAGATATCACAGAGATAGAAGCACAACATGCCTAGCGCAATCATTTTTGAGTTTTTTAGGGGGAACAAGCCGAGAATATGGTTTGTTAGAGCTGCCCATAAGGATATGCTTAAAACAAAGCCGTAAAAAATACCCATAAATAGGAGAGCATCAAGGTTTAACATAGGGTAAAGTATAAAAATTCCTAAGAATAACATTGTAATCAAAGTCAGTAATAGAAGAGCAAGCTTAAGCTTTTGTGCTGAGCTTGCTCTTATTAATTTAACCCGTAACCCTTTACAATGTCTTATAATCAGAAGACACTGACAGTATGTGAAAAAGCCTATGGCTAAAGCAGGTTCTGCCAAAAGAAAGCATATCTCACCACAGCTAATCCCAATAAAAACAAATTTCATCATGTTGTTGTCTTGCTTATTCAAGCTATCTTTGCCAGCCAACCAAACTAATAGCGCTGCCAAAACCACGTTGATCCTCTTTATGATGTGATTGGGATAGGCAGTATATAAAATGCTGGAACCAAATAATCTTGAAAAATCCAGTACAATCGTAAATAAACTAATACAAATAATAGATAAAATGATAATTTGAATGAGGAATCTTTTATTGACTGACATTCTATGCTCCTATACTCCATTAATTTCTACAATATATTTTTACTATGCAATTCTTAATTTATGTACTGAAAATAAAAATTAAAAATGGATATTTTTTCATAAAAGGTTTAAACTAATATAAAGGATAATAATTATCCGTACTACATAATGGAGGAAAAATGATGAGTAAAGATTTTAATTCAGCTTTAAAAAATAGGAGAAGTATTTATGGAATTAGTAAAGAAGTAAATGTTTCGCAAGATAAGATACAAGAGGTTATAAATAATGCAGTGATGCACACCCCATCAGCTTTTAATTCTCAAAGTGCCAGGGTTATTGTGTTGTTTGGAAATAATCATGATAAATTATGGGATATAACAAAAGAAACATTAAGGAAGCTTGTACCGGCAGATAAGTTCGCTTCTACAGATGAAAAAATCAATTCCTTTAAAAACGGATACGGTACAGTTTTATTCTTCGAGGATATGAGCATCATAGAAGGACTGCAGCAGCAGTTTCCGCTTTATAAGGATAATTTTCCGGTTTGGTCTCAGCATAGCAATGGCATGTTGCAATTTGTGGTATGGACTTCTTTGGAGTTGGAAGGGCTGGGGGCTTCCCTGCAGCACTATAATCCTCTGATAGATGAAGAAATTAGACAGCAGTGGAGTATACCGGCTAACTGGAAGCTTATAGCACAAATGCCTTTCGGCAAGCCGACTGCAGAGCCGGGAGAGAAGCAGTTCCACCCCTTAGAAGCTAGGGTGAAAGTATTCAAATAATAGAAATAGAATTAAAAGGTATGCAGGTTTTTGAAGCTGCATACCTTTATTTGTTAAGAATATTTATAGGTATTTAGTCCTATTATTTTTATCCTGGGGCTGTAATATAATGGTATTATAAGAGTAACTATAAATGCATTATTTGCATGATGTTTTAATGCAAGAGGGTGGATGATATTGGCATGGTAATTTATAATGACATTAACCGGTTGTTTATTGTGCATAGGAGGGAGTTTTATGAAGACAAAAGTATTAGAAGCTTTAGCCTTATTGTTAGGAATGTATGTGCTATATATCGTTTTTAAGCTTGCCTATGTATTTGGGTACAAAAAGACATCTTTGAAGGACCTTGTGGACAGTACTGAATCACCTTACTTAAAAAGAATATCAGAGCGGCTGATGAAAGAAATTGGAATAGGTTTGCTTCTGGTAGCAAATTTAATTTGCCTTATTATAATACCTTCACCTGCAATGCTTATATTGGGAAAAAACGGGATGTCAGTATCGCCTTATATTTTCTTCGGAGGACTGCTTTTTTTGGCTGAGATCATCATTTATTCAATCCTATATGCCAATTTTCACATAGGAGAACTGGCTATTGGTGGAGTTAAGCTGTCTAAATCAGACTCCGTGGATGTCATTGAATATAAAAATACTGTAGACAAGCTTATAAAGAGATATAATGAGAAGCTTTATGCCCAGAACAAAATTTTCTTGGCACTTAAAGAGCACTGCAGCTATATTTTTGAGGAAATAACCATATCGGATGATCCTAAAGGTGTATATTTATATAATATGAAGAATGTATTAGTTGAGTATCAAATGCTGCAGAAATCAATAGAAAATGACTACAAAATTGATATATATTGGAAGAATGAATTGAATTATGATAAAATAAAAATAGTATATAATATTTGTCAGCATAGTATAAATCTTATTAGAGACAATACCTACATGGATGGCAATACTACTGTGATTGAGGAAGTTGGAAAAAGCATGGTGGTATCCCCTGTTCAAAGTCGAGTGATAGATGGGGGAATTTTCATTATGGTTTTAAGCCATAATGAAAGTCAAATACTTGACGCGGAAGCATATGTCATACAAAATATAATTGTAGGCATAGATGAACTGATTTTTAGTGAAATTGAGCTTTTTGATCTGAAGTATCCCTGTGAACAAGAAGTATCCGAGTAATGATCGATTAGGGAGGATAAATTGGTGAAACAAATGCTGCTGGAAGATAGACCGGGACTGGTGAAATTAAAAAACAATGTAGAAAAAAATAAAAGGATGGTTAGGCATGCTGCACCTATAACAGTTGAGAATAAAGGGATGACAGCGTTAGAAAGCAAAGGCGAAGAGCTTTATAGGAAGGTACAAACAAAAAAGAAAAAAGCCGGAAGGTCTTTATTATCTAGAATATTTTAGTGTTGAAAATGAAGCTGTACAATATGTGCAGCTTTTAATACTTTTTTGTCCCATCGCATATATATCTAATACGATTGGTTAGAATAAGGTTAAAGGTGGTATGCTATGAACCAGTTAAGAGCTAAGTTGAAGAAGAACAAAATGATGATAAGAAGGGCTGCTCCTGTTACGATACAAAGTACAGGTTTTGCCAAGATGAGCAAAGGCATGGAAAGAATCTGCCTTAAGATAAAAGAGGAAAGTAAAATTTAAAAAATAAGAAGCATCAATATATTTCGTGCTAAACAAATTGCATTCACAAAATAGCAGGTCATGTTATCCGCTGTTTATAAATCGCAAAAAGTACTGTTTTTTCAGTGTTAAAACATTAGTGCGATTTATCTATGTCGGTAGAACATGAGATGCTTCTTATTTTTGTAATCTGCGGCAGCCTTCAGAAAACAGGTCAACAAAGCCTACCAGCAGTAAATAGCATATCAGTATCAGGGTTACATCTGTATAATGGAACCAGCTCATGCTGAGCTTGAACTGCTGGCCAAGACCTCCTGCGCCTACAAAGCCTACTACAATCGTTGTGCGAATGATTACTTCCCATCTGTATAACATATAGGTTATAAATTTTGGCATTACAGCGGGCAGTACGCCATAAAACAGAAGTTGACCTGAAGAAGCACCACTGGAAGCCAAATTTCTGACAGGTCTCATGTCCAAATCCTCTACGACTTCTGCACACAGCTTTCCTAATATGCCAAAGTTATGAAGTGCCAAAGCTAAGGCACCAGGCAGAATGCCCGGTTTCAATACAAATACGATGACCATAGCCCATACCAGCTCGGGAACGGATCTGGAAAACACATATATGCAGCGTATAAATCCAAATATAAGCCAGTTATACCACTTTCTTGACAGTGTTAATGTACCTTCTGCGGCATTTCTTGCGGCAGGTATTACTGTCAGCAGCATTCCAATCGCTGAAAAGCCAATGGCTATAATACTTATCATCAATGTATCATAGGTTAAGCTTAAAGCGTCTTTCCAGCTTTCTATATTAAAAAAGGCAGGCTGCTCCTCATGAATTCCGACTAAGCCTTGGAAAAACTGTTTCGTGTGAAGGGCGTTTTTTGCGGAGAATAAAGCTGAAATACTGGCATCTTCAACGATGAATATAAATAGCCACGAGATAAGAATTAACAACGCGGCAGCAATCAATGACAGTTTTATAAAATTAAGTTTTGCTTTTAGCATCATAAAATCAACCTTTTTCTGAGCATATTGCTCCATAAATCTACTGCTGAAACTAAAACGATCAAGAAAAACATAAAAGTCCAAACCTCATGATAGCGTAACTCCGATAAGGAAAGCTGAATTTGATAACCTAAGCCCCCCAAGCCTACAAAACTCATAATAGCTGAAGAGCGTATTGCACATTCAAATCGGTACATAGTATAGCTCAACATATTGGATGCTGTCATAGGCAGATATGCATACAACAGGATATGAAGCTTAGATGCACCGGAAGATTTTAGTGCGTTTAGGGGCTCCTGGGGAACATCATTTAATATGTCTGCAAAAACTCTTCCCAAAGCACCTCCGTAGGCTATTGCCAATGCAAATATAGCAGCAAAGGGTGAAAGACCAATAGCAGCAACAAAAAGCCACGCCCAAACAAGCTCATGAATAGCTCGCATAAAGCTTAAAGTACCTCTGAATACACCGAAGGACAGCCAGCGGCCAAAGCCGCTATTGAACAAAACACCAGAAGCCAGTATGCCCAGAATAAAGGCAATGAGCAGTGCAAGACTTATTCCGGTAACTGCATAGGCTAAAGTAATCCATGCAGACTTCAATGCAAGCAGTAGCGTGCTTATTGATAAATCCGGCTGAAACAGAGACTTTATTATTTGCAATAAGGTTTCACCGCCGCCGGAATGGAATAGCTCTTTATTCCATTGAATAGAGGTTAGACTGAATAGGAAAACAATGATTAATATGGTTGATAGATAGCTACGTTTATTCATGCTGCTTCTCTTCCTCCAGACTGTACAGGGAGGACAAAAGCTCCTCAGTGACTTTTTCAACAGGTAAATCAAAATAAACCCTTCCTGCTTGAAGGGCTATGATTCTTTTGAAGTATTTTCTAGCATATTCTACGGAGTGCAAGCTGGCTATAAGGGTTTGTTGTTCCTCCGATGCAAGCTTTGTCAGCATATATAATATATCCTTAGCTCTAACAGGGTCTAGGGAAGCCACCGGCTCATCTGCCAGTACCGCCTGGGGATTTTGAACCAAAAGCCTTGCCATTGCAACCCTTTGCTGCTCGCCACCTGATAGGCTGCTTGTTCTTTCATAAAGCTTATCCTTAAGGCCGACCTTTTCTAAAGCACTTTCAGCTATTTTGCTGTCCTGTGGGATAATCAAAGATAAAAGAGCTTTGAAGAAGCCCCAATCCTTAAGCCTTCCGGCCAACACATTATGAATAACCTTTAGATGACCTACCAGATCAAATTGCTGTCTGATCATTCCTACCTTATCTGCAAACTGCTTTGTACTTTTATATGCATGAAGCGTTATACCGTCAACTATAACCTCACCGCTATCAGGGAGTATAGTATTTGCCAGTATGTTAAGCAGTGTGGTTTTACCAGCACCGCTTGGGCCGATAAGCGCAATCATCTCACCCTTCTCCACAATAAGAGAAAGGGAAGACAATGCCCTCATCTCCCCGTATGTTTTAGATATATTTTTTAATACAAACATTTTATTTACTGTCATGTTGTATTCTCCTATTTTATAATTCCTAGCTTTTTTGCAACTGTTTCAATTGCTATATAATTTTCATTTTTAGTTTCTATGAATTTATCTGTTTGGAAAAGCTTTAATAGTTCTGCTTGCTCCTCATTCATTGATAACAATGCATCTTTCACCTTTTGTATGGTTCCCTCGCCGAACACCTTATCCACATTGTCCGGGCTGTTGATCGTCCAATTATAGTCATAGTAGGCAGGTGTTGTATAGAAAACCTTTACCTTGTTTAAATCCACTTTGTTTTCAGCAACAGCCTTTTCCCAAACTGCTTCGTTTAGAGCTCCGGCTTGGAAGGTCCCTGCTTGAACCAGATTATAGGTATTGTCGTGGGAACCTGAAAAATTAGGTGCACCATCAAAATCCTTTGCCGGATCCAAACCTGTTTCCATTACGAAATATCGAGGCATAAGGTGACCAGAGGTTGAGCTTTCACTGCCAAAGGTAAAGCTTAAACCCTTAAGGTCTTCAAGCTTATTTACATTCAAATCCTTTTGTGCGATAAATACTGAATGAAATTGCGCATCTCTAGGTCTCTGAACGATAGCTTCAGCTCCTGGAACTGCATTTATTGCCTGTACACTTGTAAGTCCACCAAACCAAGCCATATGGATTTCACCTCTTCCAAAGGCTGTAACTAAGGCTGCGTAATCCACAGAAGGCACAAACTCAACCTTTAAACCTGTAGCTGTACTTAAGTACTCTGCCATAGCGCTAAAATTTCTATTTAAATCTGCAGCATTTTGATCAGGTATCGCACCGATTTTAAATACGAGATCATTTTCAGCTGTTTGCTGTTTATTCTCTTGTGCACAGGAGGTCAAAGATACTAGTAAGATTATACATAGTATAAATACAATTAATTTTTTCATGTAGTACACCTCATATTTTTTTAGATTTATTTTAATTCTGCTGTATAACAGTAGAATTATACGATATTATGTAAAACACTGTCTAATTGATGTTATCGATAACCATACTGACCATAATAGAAAATATGAATAGTAAATTGTTAATAAAAAGATAACATCATGAATTAACTTGAATTGCTTGTCCTATCACTATAGAATAGTATTAAAACGAAATGATGCTAAGCGTGGAGGAAACAATGAAAGAGTTAACATTATCAAAATTGGAAAGTCTTAAGACAATTATAAAAAATACAGGTGGAGCAGTGGTTGCATTTTCCGGAGGCGTGGACAGCACCTTTTTGCTTAAGGTAGCCTATGATGTTTTAGGAGACAAAGTACTGGCAGTAACTGCCAATTCAGAAACCTATCCTAAAAGGGAGCTGGAGGAAGCGAAAGCTTTTGCGGAGTCCTTGGGCATAAGACATATCGTTATTGAGACTTTGGAGCTTGAAATAGCTGGTTTTGCAGATAATCCGCCGGACAGATGCTTTTACTGCAAGCATGAGTTGTTCTCAAAGCTTACAGAAATAGCAAAGTCAAATGGAATAGAATATGTTTTTGACGGTTCAAACTATGATGACAGAAATGATCATAGACCTGGAATGCGTGCAGCGAAAGAGCTTGGCGTAGTTAGCCCGCTCAAACAAGCAGAGATGACGAAGGATGATATACGTGAAGTTTCTAAGGCATTTGGATTAAGTACCTGGAATAAACCTTCTTTTGCCTGCTTATCCTCAAGATTCCCTTATGGTACAAAAATTACACCGGAAAAGCTTACTGTTATTGGCGAAGCTGAAGACTTTATCAGAGATTTGGGATTTAAAGAATTAAGAGTTCGACATCATGATAATATTGCCAGAATTGAAATTGGCAAAGCTGATTTGGGAAAAATCATTGCTTATTCCGATCAAATCGTTGAGAAGGTCAAATCCCTGGGTTTCCTATATGTTACCTTGGATTTGGCAGGCTACAAAACAGGAAGTATGAATTATACCTTGTCAGAAGATGAAAAAAGTGTTGAAAGCAAATAGTAAAAGTAAAGCTGCCTTGATGTTTCAAGGCAGCTTTTTATAAATTTGAGTTCAAGGCATTGAAGTGCTAAAATTAGGATAAAATATTTTAAAAATAAATATGAGGTGGAAAAATGGCAGAAATAAAGTATGAGGTAAAAGAGTCCTTAGGCATTTTATCAGTGTCAGCTAAGGGCTGGACAAAAGAATTAAGAAGTATAAGCTGGAATAATAGAGAACCCAAATATGATATAAGAGAATGGGCGCCAGAGGATGAAATGATGGGTAAAGGTGTCACGCTTTCAAAGGAAGATTTAAAGAAGCTGAAAGAAATATTAATGAATATGGATCTGGAATAAAAAAATGAGCCTCCTACACTGACGTCGAGGTACTTTGCATCAGTATAGAGGCTTTGGGAGTTGGTTTGTGAAGCAAACTTAGTCATTATAATACGGTGGGGTACCGCTACCCCCGTGGGGTATGAATTAATTATATAATAAGTAAATCCAATTTGCAATAGTTTCTTGATCAAGTTTTATTATTAAAAAAATCAAATGCCTGAATTGAGGTGTAAATGATATATGTATAAAAGAATAGGCGTATGGTTGGTTGTTTTAATTTATGCAAGCCTGCTTATCGGCTGTACACCTAGAAATATTGACGATAATAAGAATAATAATAAACCAAGTCCTGTGCAGCCCGTACCAAGCCCAAGCCCAAGCCCGGAACCGAAGCCCATAGAAAAAGATCCTATTGCAGAGCAGATAAAAACGATGACCTTGGATGAAAAAATAGGACAGATGATCATTGCCGGTATTGATGGCTATGAGATGAATGAAAATGAAAAAGGGCTTATACAAAATTATCATATAGGCGGTTTTATTTTGTTCGGACGAAATATTGAAAGCCCTGAGCAGCTGCTTGCGCTTAACAACTCGCTGAGAAGTGCAAATTCACAAAGCAAAATACCACTTATTTTATCTGTAGATGAAGAAGGCGGCAGGATAAGCAGAATACCAAAGGTGATTAAAAATCTACCCGCCAATAAAGCTATCGGAAAAATAAATAATAAGAAATTCTCCTATGAGATTGGATTGCTTTTGGCTGAAAAGGTAAAGGCTTTTGGCTTCAATATGGACTTTGCACCGGTTTTAGACATTAACAGCAACCCTAAAAATCCTGTTATAGGTGATAGAGCTTTCGGATCAGCGTCAGAAGTGGTAACTGATTTAGGAGTTCAAACCATGATGGGTATAAAAGCTGGTGGAGCAGTCCCTGTTATCAAACACTTTCCCGGACATGGAGATACATCTGTTGATTCTCACGTAGGCTTGCCTACTGTGGAGCATGATTTGGAAAGATTAAAAAGCTTTGAACTCATTCCCTTTGAGGCAGCAATCAATAATGGGGCAGGATGTGTAATGGTAGCCCACATATTGCTGCCTCAAATAGATGCAGAAAATCCGGCATCCCTGTCATCAATCATGATAACCGATATTTTAAGAAAACAGCTTAATTTCGAGGGTGTAGTGATAACAGATGATATGACTATGGCAGCCATTACGAAGAACTATGATTTGGCAGCTGCAGCTATACAAGCAGTTAAGGCAGGCAATGATATTATATTGGTAGCGCATAAGTATGAAAATGCACTATTCACGTTTCATACACTTAACAAAGCAGTACTTGATGGGATTATAGAGGAAGAAAGAATAGATCAAAGTGTTTATAGAATCTTAAAGCTGAAGCAAGACTATCATTTACAGGATGATACAGTACAAAGGGCAGATATTGAAAAATTGAATAACAAAATAACAGATACCTTGGATAAATATATGAGAAACAATTAAAACAGCTCGCTTTCCAGTGCATTTAAATCAAGTATTTCAATGTGATTATTATGAAAGCTTATGATGCCATTCTCTCTCATTTTAATCATTTCTCTTGATAATGATGGGCGTGGTATATCAAGCAATTCAGCCATCTCTTTTCTTTTTATGGGAAGAATAAGAGAAAGGCTGTTTTGTTTTTTGTAATAGTCTATTAATAAATTTGAAATTTTTTGCCTAATGGTCTGCATGGAAAGATACTTGACTTTATCGTTAAACATGAGAACCTTATTTGCAAGAACGCTCATAATATTATTTAAGAAGCTTAGGTTATTATGAGATAACCTCAAAATTGAATCTCTTGATATGAATAGGACTTTAGTATCCTTGGCAGCCATTATAGTGGATGGGTACTTGTTTGATTTGGAGAAAACAAGTACTTCTCCAAAAATATCTCCCGTATTCATATTCATGATGGTCACTGTTTTGCCTGAAGCAAATATTTTTTTTATATCCACACTGCCCGTTATAACAATACCAATGCTGAAACAGGCTTCACCTTCCACAGCAATAATTTGATTTTTTCCATAGGATATAAGCGAATAAGGGGTACTTTGCAGCATAGCCTGGATATCACTGTCTGAAAATCCTTTGAATAGCTCACATAATTGCAGCGCTTTAATAATATACATCAAAATAATCCATCCTATCATAGCGATTTTGGTAACCTAAGTTACATACTTTCTCAATATATGGTATTACAATAAAAGATATAAATCAATAGCGTCTGGGAATACTGGGCAGTGTAAATATTTTCCCTGGCATACAAAAAAATATCAATTATAGATTTTAAAGGAGAGTAAAAAATGATAGAAAAGAAGTTTCCATTTATTTCATTAGACGAAAAGGTTGTTGAAAAGCTTGTTGATGATGATCATGTTGTCATCAATCACATGCTTCTTCCAAAGGATTCCGGACTGCCGGAGCACTATAGCAACTCCAATGTTTATATGATCATTGTAAGAGGATCCATGACAATTCAGCTAAATGAAGAAACGGCGAATATACATGAAAAAGGAACGATCCTTCATATTCCTTTTCAAACAAAAATGAATGTAAAGAACCATCATGATGAAATGCTTGAGTTTTTTGTAGTGAAGGCACCAAATCCAAGGGATATGATAAAGTAGAATAAATATAAAGCTGTGTAAAAATAATTTTCAATCCATGCTTGACATAATATTTTGTATACAGTATAATAAGTTTCAATAAAATAAACTATCAAGAGTGGTGGAGGGACTGGCCCTACGAAACCCGGCAACCTGCGAAAGCGAGGTGCCAAATCCAGCAGCTGAATCTAAGGATGATAGCTGAAAGATAGATGAGCGAGATTTAAACCTCTTCTGTTTTTCAGAAGAGGAATTTTTTTTAGTAGGTGAGTATATGAGTGTGGAAAATGTAAGAAGACATTTTACTGACAGAGGGTTAAAGGATCCTGTATATGAACTTGAGGAAAGTGGAGCCACTGTGGCATTGGCCGCCCAAGCTATAGGGGTACAGCCAGGAGAAATTGCAAAGACGTTATCCTTCAAGCTTAAGGATAAGTATATTTTGATTGTGGCAAGCGGTGTAGCTAAAATAGACAACAAAAAGTATAAGGATTTCTTTGGCGAAAAGGCAAGGATGTTAGATGCTGAAGTGGTTGAGCAAGTAACGGGACACCCGGTTGGTGGAGTTTGTCCCTTTGGTTTAGTACAAGCGCTGGAGATTTATCTGGATACATCACTGAAGGCATACAAAGAAGTGTATCCTGCAGCAGGCTCAAAAACCGCTATTATGAAAATTTCTGTAGATGAAATGCAAGAGCTGACAAATGCAGTTTGGGTTGATGTTTGTCAGGACGTGCATAATTCTCAAATCTAACTAATATAATTAGAGGGACTGGCCCGATGAAGCCCGACAACCGACATTTTTCATTTGAATGCACGGTGTCAATTCCTGCAGTAAGTAATTACTGAAAGATGAGAGAGGACACAGTATAGCTATAGCTATATTTATAACCTCTTTCATTGAAAGAGGTTTTTTATTGTATAGAAAAGTATAACTTTCTATTGGATGATTTGAAGGGTGGTGATAAACATGTGTATAAGTTACAGTGCAGCAAGAAAGCTTCTTATATTCATATATATGACTTCGTATAAGAAGATTTAGTATAAATATTTTTTAGGCTGTAAAACAGCTATTTAGAATGAGGTGAATGCATGATAGAAGTTATAAATTTAAGCAAAAGCTTTATAGATAAAAACAGCACAATTGAAGCGCTAAAGAATATCAACCTAAAGGTAGAGAAAGGAGATATCTATGGAATAATTGGCCTTAGCGGAGCCGGTAAATCCACTCTTATAAGATGCATAAACAGATTGGAGGAGCCTACTTCGGGCAGTGTAGTCATTGATGGCCAAGATATTATGAAGCTGAAGGATGAGCATATGCTGAAGGTTAGAAGAAGAATAGGAATGATTTTTCAAAGCTTCAACTTATTAAGTCGTAGAGATTGCAGCAAAAACATCGCATTCCCCTTGGAAGTCTCTGGTTGCCATAAAAACGATATTGATAAAAGAGTAGATGAGCTTTTAGCCTTAGTTGGATTGGAGGATAAAAAGCACAGCTATCCCAGCCAGTTAAGCGGAGGTCAAAAGCAAAGAGTAGCAATAGCCAGGGCGCTGGCTTCAAATGCTGACATACTGCTTTGTGATGAGGCTACCTCTGCTTTAGATCCTAGCACAACCAAGTCCATATTGGCGCTGCTGAAGGAAATTAATGCAAGATTAGGTATTACAGTGATATTAATTACGCATCAGATGGAGGTCATAAAAGAAATATGCAATAAGGTAGCTGTGATTTCTGAAGGTGAAATTGTGGAGCAGGGAGCAACCTTTGAACTGTTCTCAAAGCCCAGTCATCCTGTGACCAAAAGATTTATAGGGGATAAAAGCTTGGAAGGCACTTGGGTTTATCATGCAAAAGACAAAAGCTCTAGGTTGTATAAACTCACCTTTCTACAGGAATCAGCTCATCAGCCTGTTATTTCACAATTGATTAAGACAACAGGGGTGGAAGTTAACATCATTGCGGGGCATATCAGTAATGTACAGGGAAAGTCCTATGGGAATCTTGTGATTGAGTTGTCCGGAGCCAGCGAGACATTAGAAAATGCATTGCAATACTTGATAGAGAAAAATTTATATGTAGAGGAGCTGGTGGAAGATGAACGAGTTGTATAACATATTGCTGAAACTGTTGGAATTAATGCCCCAGCCCTTACTGGAGACCTTGTATATGGTAGTATCGGCAACTGTGTTTTCTGTTCTGTTTGGCACTCCTCTGGGAATTGCAACAGCTGTATCAGAGGAAACGCATATATGGCCACATAAGAGTTTAAACAAGGTATTGAATTTATTGATAAATATAGCGCGATCACTGCCCTTTATCATACTCATGATTGCAGTCTTCCCTTTAAGCAAGCTTTTGGTGGGCAGAAGAATTGGCACAACCGCTGCCATAGTTCCCTTGACAATTGCAGCAATACCATTTGTAGCGAGGCTGGTTGAAGCCTCAGTCAAAGAGCTTTCTTGGGGGATTATCGAAGCTGCATTGTCCATGGGCGCAAATGTAAGACAAATCATATTTAAGGTGATTTTGCCGGAAGCTTTGCCCTCCATTGTGTCAGGAATAACGCTGACAGTAATAAACCTAATAAGCTATTCCGCTATGGCGGGAGCGATAGGCGGCGGAGGCCTGGGGGATTTGGCAATACGCTTTGGATATCAAGGCTTTCAAGAGGATGTGTTGATAGGAACAGTAATCGTACTGCTTATTATAGTTCAACTGGTACAATTTTTAGGTGACAAGATATATAAAAGACTTTTAAGGTAGGGGTCGGTTTCCATGCCGACCCAATTGTTAAAGATTAAAATAAATAATACAGAAATTAAAGGAGAGAATAAAATGAAAAAAATTATAGCATTATTACTAGCAATTTCAATAACTTTACTAGGTGCAGTTGGCTGCACTGCAAAGCCAGCGGAACAAGCAACAGGAGCAGCTCCGGCACCGGCAGAAGCGACCGCGGCAGCCGTGATAAAAGTTGGCGCAACACCAGTTCCTCATGCTGAATTGCTGGATTTTGTTAAGCCAATTTTGGAGAAAGAAAATATTACACTTGAAGTAGTCGTATTTCAGGATTATGTGCAGCCGAATACCGCTTTAGTGGATCAGGAATTGGATGCAAACTTCTTCCAACACCAGCCATATTTGGACAGCTTTAATAAGGAAAGAGGCCAGAACTTAATATCAGCAGGATCTGTACACGTTGAGCCATTAGCTTTATATTCAAAGAGTGTGAAAAATATAAGTGAACTGAAAGACGGTGCAACAATAGCAATACCAAATGATTCTGCTAACGCTGCAAGAGCCCTGCTGCTTCTTCAAACAAACGGTATTTTAAAGCTAAAAGACGGCGGATCTATTGCATCTACAGAAAAGGACATCGTAGAAAATCCAAAGAACTTTAAAATTGAATTGGCAGAAGCAGCGCAGCTTCCAAGAGTTTTAGAGGATGTAGATGCTGCAATCATCAATACGAACTTTGCTTTGCCGGCCGGCTTGAACCCGGTAAAGGATGCTTTAATCATCGAAGGTGCAGATTCACCTTATGCTAATAATGTTGTAATCAGAAATGGTGATCAGGAAAGAGCAGAAATTAAGAAATTAGTAGAAGTTTTAAATAGTGCAGAAGTTAGGAAATTTATTGAAGAGAAGTACCAAGGAGCCATTGTAGCAGCATTTTAATTATTAGAGGACGCTGCCAGCAGCGTCCCACAATACTTTTATCCGTGTATCAAGCCTGGCAGGCAGCGTGCACAAACCAGCAGCTTTCTTCCTTGATAATCTGTTGTAAATATGGGTTTGTCATTTTCAGTTGCTTTGCAAAACTCACAGGTTGCTTGTTTGTTATTTTGATTATTGTCAGTCATAGATTTACCTCCTGATTCTTTAATAATATCTTCAAAAATAGAATTCCCTAAAATGACAAAAAAATAGCTTATGCATTAAAATTGCATAAGCTATTTTAAAATTATTTCAATGCTTCTCCAAAATGCTTTCCTAATTCAAAGCATTTGTCTAAGCTTTCTTTGTCTGGGTTCCAAAGTGCTTTTACACCGTTGTCTATGACCTCAAAGCCACCTTTTTTAAGCTCTTCTGTAATTATTTGAACGGATTCCCCACTCCAGCCGTAGCTTCCGAAGGCTGCTGCTTTTTTGTTTTTAAAGCCTAAGCCTTTTATTTGTTCAAGCATGCCTGCTACTGAGTGTAGTATGCCTTTGTTTATTGTTGACGATCCCACCAAAATGGCTTTTGATTTGTAAACCTCTGTGATTACGTCGTTTTTATCTGCTTTTGCTGTGTTAAATATCTTAATGTTCATTTCCGGATTGGCACTTTTTACTCCCGCTGCAATAGCCTCAGCCATTTTTCTTGTAGCATCCCACATGGTATCATATAGAATTGTCACTTGATTTTCTTGATAATCCTTTGCCCATTCCATATACTTTGTTACAATTTGAAGAGGATTATCTCTCCAAATGATGCCGTGACTTGTGCATATCATACTTACAGGTACATTCATAGCTACAACTTCTTCAATTTTCTTCTCAACAAGCTTGCTGAAAGGAGTCAGTATGTTTGCATAGTATTTTATTGCTTCCTGATAAAGCTCTGCTTGATCCACCAGATCATTGAACATATACTCTGAAGCATAGTGCTGACCGAAAGCATCATTGCTAAACAATATGTGATCACCGGTTAAGTAGCTGAACATTGTATCAGGCCAGTGCAGCATTCTTGCTTCAATGAAGACAAGTTCCTTGCTGCCTATGTTTAATTTATCTCCCGTTTTAACCTCTACGAAGTTCCAATCTTGATGGTAATGGCCTTTTATAGACTTCACTGCATTTGCAGTACAATAAATCGGTGTATTAGGGATTTCTCTCATCAGCTCTGGTAGCGCTCCGCTGTGATCCGGCTCTGCATGGTTCACGATGATATAATCAATTTTATTTAAATCAATTTCTTTTTTAAGATTTGCAACATATTCCTTTGCAAAGGGTGCCCAAACGGTGTCAATTAAAACTGTTTTTTCATCTTGTACTAAATATGAATTGTAGCTGCTGCCTTTGTGAGTAGAATATTCATCACCGTGAAATTTTCTAAGTTCCCAGTCAATTTTTCCTACCCATTTTACAGTATCATTAATTTTAAAGCTCATAATATTCCTCTCCTTTACATCTGTCAGTTTTCATTTGCTTATAAGTTTATTATAATATAAATGAAGTGCGAAAAATATGATTATAATCACAATTATCATTTTTTTACTAATTAAGTTTAAAAACAAGTACAATATAAATACAAAGCTTTAGTGAGTTTATAGGAGGGTGCTAAATGGGTTGTGATTCATGTGCCAATTGCAAGCATAGAAGCTGTTCCGGCGATTATTGTGCAAAAAAAGTAACGATATTTTCAGAGCTAAGCAATCAGCTGCTTGGAGAAGTTGTAAACAATATAGAAAGAAAACATTATGCCAAGGGTGATTTGGTTTTTAAAACCGGCGAAATATCAGACAGATTATATATAGTGAACTCAGGAAGAATGAAGATTTTTAATTATACACGAGAAGGCAAGGAACAAATTTTATATCTTCTGAATGAAGGCGATTTTATCGGTGAATTGAGCCTGCTCAAAAAAACTAATTTTGAATTTAATGCTGCAGCCCTTGAAGATACAAGTCTTTGTACTGTTTCAAAGCGGCATTTTGATTTAATTATTAAGCAAAATCCGGATATTACCTTGAGGATTTTAGAGGCTTTACATGATAGATTAATTAAACTTGAACTGCTGGTACAGAACCTGAATACCAAGGATATAGATGCCAGGATTGCTACAATGCTGATCGGCTTTCTCAAAGAAAGCGGCAAAGAAGCGAAGAATGGTGTTTTAATGGAGCTGCCGCTTAACCGTGAGGAAATGGGAAGCTTCATCGGTACGACCAGAGAAACGATTAGCAGGAAGCTTGCAGGAATGCAGGATGAAGGTATATTAGAATTTGAAGGCAATAAGAAGGTAATCATTAAGGATATATCAGCTTTGGAACAATTGATTTAAATGCTAAAAAGGCATCTCTCAATGGATGCCTTTCACTTTATCATAAACTTAAAATAGTAGGAAGATATAGCATGAAGATCGCCAATACTGCAGAAATCCAGTATACGATTTTGCTTGATTTACTTGTATTTTTGGACTCCATAAGCCAATAACCAGCTGCTAGCATAATGCCTGTTAAAATAACAAACAAGCTTCTATATTTTGATAAACCGCCTAGAAAGGCAAAGCCTGATGCTCCCAAACCTAGGGAGGCCAAAATTAGGCCGCCGCTTCAACAGAGGGAGGCAGCCAGCGCTGTAAAGATGGAGGCAACACTAATCAGTTTTTGTCTCATCATTATAATCCTTTCTGCATATAAGTCCATAGAAATAGCCTCCTATATCTATAGGCGAATCTACCTGCAAGCCTTCTGCTTGAATCAGTTCTTGTAACACACTGCTAGGCAGTCTATGATCTGCGCTAGGTCCCCAGTCTGCTATATGATCGTTCCATTCTATAATAACAAGCTTTCCATTCTTTTTCACTATTCTAATAAGCTCTTTTATAAAATGCTTTAGGTCTTTTATTTCATGCAATACATTACAACTGAAGCAATAGCTTACACTGTCATCCGGCAGTGGCAAAGCGTATTCTTCACTTTTAATTAATTCAATATTGGTAAAGGCATTTTCTTCAGCGGATTTCTTTACTTCCTCTAGCATTTCCTGTGAGACATCCACAGCATAAACTTTACCTGTTTCATCTAGAATTTGTGCAGCAGGAAGGGTGAAATATCCTATACCACATCCAATGTCAGCGAAAGTATCTGTATTAGAAAGACCAAGCTTCAACAATACCTCTTTTGGGGGAAGCACTTTCCGGCGTCTTGGGCTGTCTAGCTTTTGTTTATGTTTTATATCAAATTTGTGAGACATCATTTACCTCCTTATAAACATACCCGTACCCCCGTGGGGGATAAGTTCATTTTAACTTATTATTGACATTTTTTCAATAGATCATCATAAGGCAGTTATTGTAACGTTTCTAGCCTGCGTGGAATAAGATGTAATAATACGTAAATCAAAGAAAAAACACAGCAAGATAATTTTAGGGAAGCTAAGGTTTCCTAATAAAAATAGAAGCTATGCTTTACTGAGCTTGTAGGAGGGTAAATATGGCGAAGCAAAAATTAAAATTATACTATGTCGAAGGCGGAGACACTTTATATAAAATCGCAAAAAGATTTAATACCACAGTAGAAGAGATCATGAAATATAATAGACCTTGGGTTTCACGCCTTTCGTCAGGTCTTAAGCTTTGGGTGCCTGATAATCGAATAGGAACAGAAACCAGCAGTGTTGTCGATGACAGAAGAAGTTTGAATGAAGCACAGACAGAGGAAACAGACTTGAGAATTTCAACATCTGAGATAATAAGCTTTGACATATCACCAAGAAAAATTTTTTATATGGAGAATACAATGCAGGATTATATCACAATAAAGCTTAAGACTGCAGTACCAACAAGAGGAGACATCATTGTTACAGGCAATTCACAAACAGCTAAAATTGTACTTTCAGAAGAGTACAAAAACGAGCATTTGGTTTTTTGGGCCCCCCTTCATGAAAAAACAAAAAAACCTCTGCCACCCGGAGAATATACTTTAAGCTTAAATTTGTATAAAAAAAATCTTCAAAAATAAAGCCATATGATATGGAAGCTGTATCCATATTATATGGCTTTTTCAATACTAGTTTCATGTGAAAAGGGCAAAATATAAATGTCATGAAATATGACAAATTTTTTTGAGGGGTGATAATTTGAGGCATACAAGGATTAACAGACTACTGTGCAGTCTTTTGGTATGCAGCATGACTTTTGTTTCGGGAATTCCTGTATTTGCAGAAAACAGCAGTGAGCTGGTAGATAATATGAAATCTGCTACTCTGGTAAAAAATGCTCCTAGCCCAACAATAGCAAGAAATAGACATGAAGGCTTCAAGGCTGTTATTGATAAGCTGGTAGAAGAAGGCAAGCTAAGCAGAGCAAAAGCAGACCAAATAGATCAATTTATACAACAAAAGAAAGAAGAACAAAAAAACCTTAAAGATGGGGAAAAAAGAAGCTTTTATAACGGTTATAAATATGGTTTAGTAAAGGATCTTGTTGACGCAAAGATTATAAGTGATACTGAAGCAGAAGCTATTAGAAGCAAATTTAGAGAAATAAAAGAGGCAGCTTTAAACGAAAAATTAACTGCAATGGTTCAAAAGGGTACAATCACACAAGCGCAAGCCGATAAGGTTAAAGTGTATTTTGAGAATGCAAGAAAAGAAAAAGAAGAAATGCGCAGCAAGCTGCAAAATATGACTGAAGAACAAAGGAAAGCATTTTTCAAAGAGCACAAGAGGAATAACGTGATGAATAAACTGGTAGAAGACGGCGTATTGACCAAGGAACAAGTTCAAGAGCTAAGAAAGTCATTTAAGGAAGGGCATAAAAATAAGTGCAGGGAACAGTAAAATAAGTCGCTAATATCACAGCAGTAAGTGATGCAAATCACTTACTGCTTCTATTTTTTTGTATAAAATGAAATTAATAAATAAATTTTGAGGAGAGCTTCATATGGAAAAGTATTTAAATAGTACAATTAAATCAGTTATTACAGAGTTTCCTAAAGTAGGAACAATACTGAATGATTATGAAATAGGCTGTGTTACTTGCAGCGTTGGAACCTGCTTGTTAAAGGATATCATTGAAATACACAATGTACCAAAGCATATAGAAGCAGAAATGATGAAAAAAATTGAGGCTGTTATAGAGGGAAATGATACAGCTGCTGAGGAAGCTATGGAAGATCTCAATATGCTGACTCCAAGAGAAATAATATATGCAGAGCCAATTCATAGACTAGTTGCTGAACATACTCTTATTAAAAGACTTTTGGCATTAATACCTGATGTATGTGACAGCGTGAATGCAGATTTAGAAAGCAATAGAGAAGTTATACTTAAAAGTGTAGAATTTATAAGACAATTTGCAGACAAATTCCATCATGCCAAGGAAGAGGATATACTATTTGCTTATGCAAAAGGCAACACAGATATCATCAGTGTTATGTTGGAGGACCATAAAAAGGGCAGATATTATGTAAAATCTGTGCTTTTAGGTCTGGAAACAGGAGATGCTTCTTTTATTACCTACAGCTTGAAGCATTATAGAGAACTTTTATCAGAGCATATCAAGAAAGAGGATGAAATATTATATCCATGGATTGAAAAGGGAATGAGTGCTGCTCAAATAGATGAGCTGCAAGTTAAATTTGATGAAACAGATTTGAAATTTGGAAGCGATTTTTATGATAAATGGGATAACTTTGTACACAGTCTGGAGAAAAAAGCATAGAACTTAAAGAAAAACAAAAACTAATTGTATCATGGAGGTGATACAATGAAGTGCGAAAACTGTGATTACTTTAAGAAAAACAAAAATGTAGAAATGGGCAAAGAATTATTTGATTTCTATGGACAATGAGGCATCCATGACACTGCTTGTAAAGCAGAGAACAAATATAAAAAAGACAATTTTATTGGACGAAGATAGTGTGTAAAAAGACCATGAATATTAAATATTCATGGTCTTTTTATATAAGGAAATTTAGTGCATGGATACAAAATATAACATTATAATACAAGGATTGACAATGGAACATAATAGATATAAACTGATAGCAGTGAGTGCTTACTACGCTAGGAGGTAAAATATGGATAAAGGGTTATTGCATCGAAAAGACAGTCTAATTTTAACGACTATAGATGTAATGAACGAACTGGGAATTCAAGGTTTGTCAACAAGAGAGATTGCAAAAAGACAAGGTGTATCTGAAGCGACTTTATTTAGACATTATAAGTCGAAAAATGAGTTGTTGATTGCTGTATTAGATTTTTATTCACAATTTGATTCCGATATTGCCAAATCTACAGAAATGAGACAATTATCAGCAAGAGAGGCAATAGAATTCTGGGTAAATTCGTACGTTGAATATTATGAGAACTATCCCGCTATAACTTCGATTAATCAAGCCTATGATGTATTAGCCAGCGATAATTCATTAGCTATGAAGATAAAAGAAGTATTTAACTATAGAAGAGATATACTTATGGCATTGATAGATAGAGCGAAGCAAGCCGGAGAGGTAAAATCTGAAATAGAAAGCGAGATCCTGACAGATATAATTTTAGGACATAAAAGCTATATTTGCTTAAAGTGGAGATTGGACGGTTTTAGCTTCTCTCTTAAAGATAGTACAATGCTCACCTTAAAAGTTGTATTAGATGCATTTAAACCATAGCTTTCTATGAAAAGGGGGATAAAATTGAAAAGAGTATTAATTGTTGATGATGCTGCCTTTATGAGAATGGCAATAAGAAAAATGCTGGAAAAGGATAACTTTGACATAGTAGGAGAGGCTGAGAATGGACTTCAAGCTATTATGAAGTATAAAGAGTGTAATCCAGATGTAGTAACTATGGATATCACGATGCCTGAAATGGACGGATTAACTGCGCTTGTGGCTATAATACAGTATGATCCTAACGCGAAGGTTATTATGCTTTCGGCCATGGGCCAGGAGGTTATGGTTAGAGATGCCATAATTAGAGGAGCTAAGACCTTTGTTGTTAAGCCTTTTAAAGAAGATCACATTATAAAGACGATAAACAAAGTTTTGGCATTATAAAAACGGGAGCTGATAATATGTCTGATCAATATACAAATGAACCTATGCTGGACATATACATATTTGAAACTATTCATCTAATTGAGCAGCTGGAGGAAACTGTGCTTAACGGTGAAAAATCTGGAGGCTATAGCTCAGAAGCAATTAATGAGATATTCAGGATAATGCATACCATAAAAGGTTCTTCTGCCATGATGCTATTTAGCGAGATATCAAATCTTGCACATGTCATAGAAGACTTGTTTTTTTTCCTTCGTGAAGAAAAACCAACAAATCTTGATTATTCTACATTAACTGATTTGGTTTTTGAAAGTGTCGATTTTATTAAGTTGGAAATAGAAAAGATAAAAAATGGTGATAAAGCTGATGGAGCTGCGGCTTCTATTGTAGATCAGCTAAAGGTTTATATTCATCAACTGAAAAATAGTAACACTGATATAAGTGAAGATAAACCTACAGAACAAGAGACAACAAAAACTCAATATTATATAAGCCAGTCTTTTTCAGATATACTGAATTATAAGCATTATTATAAAGCAGAGATATTTTTTGAAGATGGTTGTGAAATGGAAAATATCAGAGCTTATACCATAATACATAACTTGAAAAATATTACCAGTAAAATAAAACATATTCCGACGGACATCATAGAAAATGATGGAACAATACAGCAAATCAGAGAACAGGGCTTTGTAATTTATTTTAAAGCGAATCAAACTTTCAATGAAATGCATGAGTTCTTTATGAAAAGTTTATTTCTAAAGGACTTGGAACTTACAGAGCTACAAGATGATGAGTCTTGGCCTGCAGATAATGCTGTGCAGGTAGAGATCAGCAGCAATATTATAAAGGGAATTATCCCATTAAATCAAAAGATAAAAAGTGAAAGTAATAATGAAAACCAAGGACCTACAACACAGGGATTTATAAGTGTACCTGTGGGAAGAATGGACAAGTTAATGGATTTGGTTGGCGAAATGGTTATTGCTGAAGCTATGGTTACACAAAATCCAGATCTAAAAGAACTTAATTTAGATAATTTTAGCAAAGCGGCAAGACAGCTAAGAAAAATAACCAGCGAGGTTCAAGATATGGTGATGTCTATACGGATGGTTCCTTTATCAAGTACATTTCATAAAATGCACCGTATTGTAAGAGATATGAACAAGAAACTAAATAAGGAAGTGCAGCTGGAAATCATCGGTGAAGAAACTGAAGTAGATAAAAGTATAATTGAACACATTTCTGACCCGTTAATGCACTTGGTTAGAAATTCCATTGATCACGGAATAGAATCCGTGGAAGACCGCAGATCAAATGGCAAGAACGAGCTTGGAAGAGTGACGCTAGAAGCTAAAAATGCGGGCAATGATGTTGTTATATTAATAAAAGATGATGGCAAAGGTTTAAGTAAGGATAAGATACTTGAAAAGGCAAAACAAAATGGGTTATTACATAAATCTGAAAATGAGATGAGTGATAAAGAGATATTTAATCTTATTTTTATTCCAGGCTTCTCTACCAATGATGCAGTCACCGAGTTTTCAGGTAGGGGAGTGGGAATGGATGTTGTAGTAAAAAATATAGAAAAAGTTGGAGGTTCTGTATCTGTCGATAGTGTAATGGGATTTGGTACAACAATAACCATGAAAATACCTTTGACCTTGGCAATAGTTGACGGTATGAATATCAGTGTTGGAAGGTCTTGTTACACAATACCTACAATAGCTATAAAACAATCCTTTAGACCAAAAGAAACAGACATAATCAGGGATCCGCATGGTAATGAAATGATTATGGTAAGAGGTGTGTGTTATCCAATACTGCGATTGCATAAGCTTTACAAAGTAAAAGATGCCCAGGTACATTTTCATAAAGGAATATTAGTTATGGTGGAAAATGAAGGCAAGACTGTATGTATATTTGCAGATGAACTGCTTGGGGAACAGCAGGTAGTTGTAAAGACCTTACCAACATATATAAAGAGAATTAAAAAAATAGAGGGTTTATCTGGCTGCACATTACTTGGAGACGGAAGCATTAGCCTTATACTTGATGCAGCAGGCTTGACAAATATAAATAAGCAGTAGTTGATCCACCATAATGCTTATGCTGGATCAACTTTAAATATACATAATAAAAAAGAAAGGAGCTGTAACCATGGCTGATATATTAATGCAGGATGAGTTGTTTGAGGTAGAGGATACACAGAAGGGAAAATACCTTACATTTAACATTGGTACTGAATTCTATGGCATTGAAATAAAATATGTAACTGAAATTATAGGTATACAAGTAATTACTGAAGTGCCTGAGCTTCCTGAGTATATAAGGGGAATAATCAATCTTAGGGGTAAGATAATACCTGTTATGGATGTTAGGCTAAGATTTAAAAAGACATTTAGGGAGTACAACGATAGGACCTGTATCATAGTTGTTGACATTAAGGATATATCTGTGGGACTTATAGTAGATAGTGTATCAGAGGTACTTAACATACCAGAACGGGATATTGTAGAACCTCCACAAATGAATAGGGGATTTAACAACAGATATATAAAGAAGATTGGGAAGGTTGGCAATGATGTAAAGCTGTTGCTAAACTGTGAAAAGCTGTTGACAGAAGATGAGATAGTGGATATTAACGAGGCATTATAATAATCAAGGTTGTTAATAATGATAAAGGGGAGATAAGTAATGAAATGGTTTTATAATATGAAAATTGCTGCCAAACTATTAACTGGTTTTATTATTGTTGCACTTATAGCAGGTGTGGTAGGGGCAGTAGGGGTTGTGAATATTTCCAAAATGGATGCTTTAGATACAGAAATGTATGTGCGTCACACTGCAACAATGCCTGATTTGGCAAATATAGCTAGAACTTATCAGAGAGCTAGGGTTGGATTAAGAGATGTATATATACAAAACGATATAGCAAAGAGACAAGATATAATAAACCAGTTCCAAGAATTTGACAAATCCATAGCTGATAGCCTGATGAATTTTGAAGCTGGTATAAAGGATGCTAAAGTGCAGGCAAATTTCGATGCATTATCCAAAGCGATAAGCGATTTTAACCAATTCCGTGACGAATTTGTAAATCTTATTCAATCAAATCAAAAGGATGAGGCATATAATCTTTTGAATAGCAGTCGTGCTAAAAATATAGCAGATGCAGTTCAAAATACGACAGATGAGCTGATGAGATTAAAAACGGAGCTGGCAAAACAAAGCTCTGAGGCTAATACAAAGGCTGCAAAAACAGCAACAGTAACAATGATTTCAGTAATAGTGGGCGGCATAGCAATTGCTATTGCACTTGGACTATTTATATCTCGTATCATTAGCAAGCCTGTAAATAAAATGGTTGAGGCTGCAAATATGCTCGCAATTGGAGATATTAATGTAAATATTCAAGCAGATACTAAAGATGAAATTGGAAGTCTTGCAACATCTTTTGGTAAAATGATAGAGAATATACGTGGACAAGCATTAGCTGCTGAAAAAATAGCAGCTGGAGACCTGACAATAGATGTTGCGGTGAGATCCGAAAATGACCTTCTTGGCAAAAAGCTAGCTGAAATGGTGGAAAAGAATAATGAGATACTTACGAATATATCTACTGCTTCGGAGCAGGTGGCTTCGGGAGCAAAGCAGGTATCAGATTCAAGTATTTCACTTTCACAGGGAGCAACGGAGCAAGCAAGCTCAATTGAGGAATTAACCGCTTCAATAGAAGAGATCTCAGTACAGACTAATCAGAATGCCGATAGTGCAAATAAGGCAAATGCACTTGCAGAAGATGCGAAGGCGAATGCTATTCAAGGAAATGATCAAATGAAAGAAATGCTTAAAGCAATGGAAGAAATCAATGAGTCCTCTGCGAATATATCTAAAATTATAAAGGTAATTGATGAAATAGCATTTCAGACCAATATACTAGCACTTAACGCAGCTGTTGAAGCTGCAAGAGCTGGACAGCATGGTAAGGGCTTCGCTGTAGTGGCTGAAGAAGTAAGAAACCTTGCGGCACGTTCAGCCAATGCAGCTAAAGAGACAACAGATATGATAGAGGGCTCAATAAAGAAGGTTGATGGTGGCACCAAGATTGCGAGAGAAACAGCGGAAGCATTGAATAACATAGTTGACGGTGTTGCAAAGGTTGCTAATCTTGTAAACAATATAGCAATTGCATCAAATGAGCAAGCTTCAGGTATATCACAAATTAATCAAGGTGTTATGCAGGTGTCGCAAGTGGTTCAAACAAATTCTGCTACCTCTGAGGAAAGCGCGGCAGCCAGTGAAGAGCTTTCTGGACAAGCAGAGCTATTAAGAGAACAAGTAAGCAGATTTAAATTGAGAAAAAATATACATAAATCCTATAGTGGCTTAGAGAGCTTAAATCCGGATGTGTTAGAAATGCTGGAGAATATGTCAGGAAAAAGGAGATTTAATGAGTCTTCAAGCATTGAAACACAATCAGAAGCAGCCGTATCCGGCTCTAAAAAGATTGTATTAAGTGACAAAGAGTTTGGAAAGTACTAAGATTATGGGGGGAGAGGGAGTTGTTCCTCTCCCGCTTCAAAAAAGGCAGGTGCATACTTTGATTACTATTACTGATAAAGAATTTACTATGCTTACTAGCTATATTAAGACTAATTATGGTATACATCTGAAACAGGAAAAAAAGTCATTAATAACCGGAAGACTTTATAATGTACTAACTCAGAAAAACTTTAATAATTTTTCTGATTACTATGAGTACATAGTATCTGATAAGACAGGGGACGGGGTAGCAACGCTTATAGATAAAATCACTACAAATCATACTTTTTTTATGAGGGAAGCGAATCATTTTGATTACTTTAAAAGAAAGTTACTTCCATTTTTCACTAAAGTGGTGGAGAATAGAGACCTGAGAATATGGAGCGCAGGCTGTTCTAGCGGTGAAGAGGCATATACCCTTGCTATGATTATTGATGAATATCTGGATAGCGATAAAATGTATTGGGATTCGAAAATTTTAGCTACAGATATTTCAAACAGGGTTTTAGATATTGCAAAAAAAGGAATATATCAAAATGAAAAAATAGAGTCTCTTCCATCAATTTGGAAGTCTAACTATTTAAAAAAGCTTGATAATGAAAATTACGTTCTAACTGAAAAGTTAAGGAATGAAGTCATATATAGAAAATTTAATTTAATGGATCCGGTTTTTCCTTTCAAGAAGAAATTCCATGTGATATTTTGCAGAAATGTAATGATTTATTTTGATAATAAAACAAAGAATGAATTGGTTCAGAAATTTTATGACTGTTTGGAATATGGAGGGTATCTTTTTATAGGGCATTCTGAATCACTTAATAGAGAGACTACAAAGTTTAAGTACATAATGCCGGCAGTTTATAGAAAGGAATAGTCTTCTTCAATAAAAAAATATAGATTGGTAGAGTCGGTTTACTGTGAGGTGTTAGAGTGGGTGTAAGTAGGGTTATAAAAGTTTTGGTTGTTGATGATAGTTTGGTTTTTCGGGAAGTGTTATCTAGGGGTATTACATCCGACATTAACATAAGAGTAGTCGCAAAAGCAGTTGACCCCTTCGACGCAAGGGACAAGATACTAGAGTTTCAGCCGGATGTAATGACCTGCGATGTAGAGATGCCTAAAATGAATGGTATTGAGTTTATCCGACGACTTATGCCGCAGTATCCATTACCTGTAATTGTGGTAAGTACAATCAGTGAAGCGGTATTTGACGCCATGAATGTCGGTGCAGTAGATTTTGTAACTAAGCCAGATGTTCAATCACCTAAGAGCGTTGAAAATTTTATAGCTGATCTTATAAGCAAAATCAAAATCGCAGCAAATGCAAATGTGTCTAAGACAAGTAGTCTGCAAGGTACAGATGTTGTTGTTGGAGACAAAGTTTATGATGGTATAAAGCTTATTGCCATAGGAGCTTCCACAGGAGGAACTGAAGCAATTGCTAAAGTTATAAGGCATCTTCCTCAAACAACTCCTGGTATAGTAATCGTACAGCATATCCCGCCAATATTTTCTCGAATGTTTGCAGAAAGACTGAATAATACGACCGGCCTTAGCGTTAAAGAAGCAGAGAACGGCGATTATATCGAACCTGGAAAGGTATTGATTGCACCGGGAGACCGGCATATGAGAATTAAGAAAATTGGGGACAAGTTTAAAGTAGAAGTTTTTTTTGATAGCAAGGTGAATGGTCATTGTCCTTCTGTTGACGTATTATTTGAATCTGTGGCTAAAGAAGTCGGAGATAAGGCAATCGGAATAATATTGACGGGCATGGGTTATGATGGCGCCAAGGGACTTTTAGCCATGAAAAGAAAAGGTGCAAGAACTATAGGGCAGGATGAAAAAACCTCTGTAGTATACGGTATGCCTAAGGTTGCTAAAGATATTGGGGCAGTAGAGAAGCAAATATCCTTAGATATGATACCTCATATGATTTATAATATATTAAGTAAGAAAGATAGATAAGGAAAGCCTATATATAAAATTATAAGAAGGTGTAAAAATGTATCATAGCGACATGAACAGCACTAAAGAGTATTTGGAAGAAGAAGGCAGAAATCTCAAGCTGATTTTAAATTCTGCGCCTGTTGGAATGATAACGTTAAATAGTAATAGGCGAATCAGTCAAGTTAATGATGCAGCATTGATAATAATGGAGAAAAAACGAGAAGCAGTATTAGGGAAAAGTATGGGTGAAAGCTTCGACTGCAAAGGCAGTAAAATCGAAGATATGGAATGCGGCACAAGTTCAATATGTAAATTCTGTGAATTAAAGATTGCTAGTGATGTAGCTTTTGATTCAGGAACTGATAAAAGAGATATTGAAATCAATAAAGTATTAGTAAAGCAAGGAAAAGATCAAGATTATTGGTTTAAGGCAAGCGTAATACCAATAACTATAGAAGGCAAGAAGAGTGTTGTTATTTCAATTATGGATATAACCAGTAATAAGAATAAAGAGATAGCTATTAGCAAATCGAGAGACTTTTGCTTGAATGTAATAGATCATTTACCGGGATTAGTTTGGAGCACCAATATAAATAATGAATGTGACTATGTAAATAAGAGCTACCTTGATTTTACGGGATTGGAAATGGAAAGTGCCTTGGGATATGGGTGGTATGGACTACTTCATGGCAGCGATAAAGCAAGTTACTTAAAGGTATATGTAGATGCTTTTGAGAAGCAAGCAGATTTTGAAGGAATGGTTAGAATTAGGCGTTATGATGGTCAATATCGTTGGTGCTTAGGTAGAGGATGTCCTTATTACGATCTTGAAGGTAAGTTTGCCGGTTATGTAGGGAGTTTATATGATGTAACAGAAAAGAGATTGGTCGAAGAGGAGTTAAAGAAATATCAGCTTTTATCTCAGCATGCAAGAGATATTATACTTTTTGTAGATACTCAGGGGAATATTGTTGAAGCAAATGAGGCGGCAATTAAGGCGTATGGATATACATATGAAGAGTTATTAGCTCTATCAGTATTTAACTTTCGTGAAGATTATGATGTTACATCACAACATCTTAAAGATGCTATAAGTGGAATTACCTTTGAATCTATACATTACAGAAAGGATGGTACAAGCTTTCCTGTTGAGGTGAGTTCTCAAAGTACAATTATTGAAGGAAAAACAATTTTGCTTAGCATCATTAGAGATATAACAGAGCGTAAGGAAGCAGAACAAGAGATTTTTGAAAGCCAGCAAAGATACTATTCCTTATTTATGAATATGAACCATGCAATTGCTTATCATAAGGTCATTTTAGATGAGAATGGAGTAGTTATTGATTTTGAATATATCCAGGTTAATAGTGCTTTTGAACAGTATTTTGGTTATAGTAAAGAGGAGTTAATAGGAAGGCGCTTTACAGATAAGTTTCCTTTTTTAAAAGATAATTTTGATTCGCAACATTTCTGTCAGGTGGCATTAACTGAAAAGAGTGAATATAAAGAAGAATTCTTTTCGAAAGTCAGTCATAGGTGGTATTCGGTGGCAATCTATAGCCCTGCAAAATACTATTTCACTACAATATTTACAGATATACATGATAGAAAGCTGGTTGAATTGGAACTGACAAAGGCAAAAGAAGCAGCAGAGGCTGCCAATAGAGCCAAAAGTGAGTTCTTAGCCAATATGAGTCATGAAATCAGAACGCCTTTAAATGGTATGTTAGGCATGATTGACCTTACAATGTATACAGAGCTAAACCGAGAACAAAGAGAAAACCTGAAGACAGCTAAAACCTGTGCCGATTCACTGCTGAATATTATTAATGACATACTAGATTTTTCAAAGCTGGAAGCAGGAAAACTCTCAATCCAACAAGTTAATTTCAATATGAAGGGATTAATTGAAGAAACCATAAAGCTGCATGCAATTAAAGCAATAGATAAAGACCTAGAGCTTAATTATCAGCTTTCATCAGCGGTACCACAATATCTAATAGGCGATCCCCATAGACTAAGTCAGATACTGAACAATTTAATCAGCAATGCCATAAAGTTTACTGATCATGGGGAAGTGCATGTCGCAGTAAAGAAAAATTCTATGGAGCAAGGAATCATAGAATTATTATTTACAGTATCGGATACTGGAGTTGGAATTGATGAAATAGAGAAGCCTAAGCTATTTAAAAGCTTCAGTCAATTGGACAGCACAATAACCAAGAAACATGGCGGTACCGGACTAGGTCTTGTAATTTCAAAACAACTTGTAGAAATGATGGGTGGAGAAATTTGGATAGAAAGTGAAAAAGGAAGAGGAAGTAAGTTTTACTTTACGATAAGATTTGATATAGGACAAAACCTGCAGGTCAAAAAGGATGTTTTTAAGCCTTACAGAAAGCAAATAGCACCTTTAAGAATATTATTGGCAGAAGATGATGTTGTAAATCAAAAAGTATTCATGCAAATACTAAGGGAACAAGGACATTTAGTGGATTTGGCAAAAAACGGACATGAAGCTGTGGAAATGTACTTAGTCTCCTTATATGATGTGATTCTAATGGATATTCAAATGCCGGAACTTGACGGTATAGAGGCAACGAAAATGATAAGGGATATTGAAAAACATGTGAATTATCATACTACTATTATTGCAATGACTGCCTTTGCTTTACAGGGAGACAGAGAGAGATTTATCGCTATGGGTATGGACGATTATATAGCGAAGCCTGTTAGGCTGGAAGAGCTTTTTGATAAACTGGAGAAGATAGCGATACAAACAAGGATACAAAATGATGTTGAGCGCATAAGCTTTAACAATGCAGGAGAGATTATACTGATTGATAGCAGCAAGATAATCATAAATGAAGAGACATTCTATAATGTGCAGTTAATATCTAACAATATTGAAGAACTTGGACGAGCAATATTTGCTAAGGATATCAAGTTGATTGAAAAACTGTCAAATCAGATTAAGAAGCTTTCTGATTCTATAAATGCCTATGAGCTGAAAAGCTCTGCATTTAAAATTGAGCTTGCTGCCAGAAGAGGGAATGTAGAAGAAATCTTAAAGCAAGCAAAGCAGATTCAACATGATTTTGATATTTTAAAAAAGACTATAACTAGATAGGGGGAGACATAGAGTGAGAATATTGATAGCAGAAGATGATTTAGTAAGTCGGAGGTTTTTAAGTGGGTTTTTATCCAAATATGGTGAGTGTGATATTGTAGTAGATGGATTGGAAGCACTGGATGCCTTTCTCATTTCATTACAAGATGGAGAGTACTATGATTTGATATGTCTTGATATTATGATGCCTAAAGTGGATGGGGTTAAAGTATTAAAGACAATTAGAGATTTAGAAACTCAAAAAGGATTGCTGCCAGAAAAAAGAGCAAAGATAATTATGACTACGGCTTTGGCAGAAGCTGATTATGTTAAAAATGCTTTTGAAATTGGCTGTGAAGCATATGCAGCAAAACCTATAGATACAGTCAAGTTCTTAGATGTTATGAAAAAACTAGGTTTAATTAAGGAAGAAGACTAAAAATAAATTAAATGAGGATATAAGCATGAACGTTAGGGATATCTCGATTGCTGAATGCGGGCAAGGTGACTTGCTGGCGATAGATATATTTGATGACAATGGAGTTGTATTATTGGTTAAAGACGTGTTTCTTAATGAATATATGATCGAACGTCTAAAGGGCCTTGGAATAAGAAAGGTAAGCGTATTTAATAAAGCGAAAAATGAAACCAAACAATTCATAAGAAATAATTATATAAAATCAGTTGATTTGCTAAAGACGGCTGTAAAAGATCTTGCTTCCGGTAAAGGTTTAAATTATTCCGATATTTCAACAACATCAGAGCTGATTTATTTAGGCATTAATGAAAAGGATACAATTGTTCAATGTCTAAATGAAATTAGGCAGGAGGATGACTATACCTATACTCATTGTATTAATACTGCTTTTTATGCAATGCTTATAAGTAAATGGATAGGGCTATCCATGTATGAAACAAAACTAGCAATAGAAGCAGGACTTTTACATGATATAGGTAAGGTTAAAATTCCAAAAGAAGTATTAAATAAAAAAGGGAAGCTTACACAAGAAGAATATGAGTTGGTAAAGAAGCACACAGTATTTGGTTTTGATTTGATAAAAGATGTTATAGATATAAAACCGGAAGTTAAGCAGGCTGCACTTTTACATCATGAAAGGGTTAATAGATCTGGATATCCATTGCAAGTATCTCCAAAAGAAATTAATTTATTTTCAAAGATTATTGCAGTTGCTGATGTATATGATGCGATGACTTCTGAACGTGTGTATAAAAAAAGGGCTACACCCTTTGAAGCTTTTGAGATGTTTAAAACAATTGGCGCATCCTTATTTGATTTAGAGGTTTTAAATGTATTTCTCAAGAATCTACCAAATTGCTACTTAGGTTCAAAAGTTTTGCTGAGAAATAATTTGATAGGTGAAATCGTCTATATTCCGCCACAGGATATTTTAAATCCAATAATAAAGATTGAAGACAAATATGTTGAGATGTTAAGCAGTAAAGATTATGAGGTTGTTGAGATTTTATAGATTTCAACAACCTTTATTTGCTATATCTTCTGTCGTGCCTTGCCAACCACATATAAAAGTGCAGGAGTTCCATAACCAATGAAGGTATTCAGGTATATAATTATAGAACTGGCAAACAAGTCCATTTGAAATCTATTAGATGCAATACCTAGAGAAAAAATATAGATGAATACAAATAGTATGTTAATAAGATTTCTTTGGTCAGAAAGCTTAAAAAGACATTTCATAATATTTAATGCCACTAAAGCCAAGGTGACAATCATCATAGCATCAGAAAGAAGCCACATCGCTATTACAAGAGATTCAATATTTTCAATTGTATCCAATATGGAAATTTGCTTTACTATAATGAGAAATGGGTTAGAAGCTCTTGCTGTTACAGCGCTGCCTAAAAGTCCAATACTCATAATTAGTAATATGATTAACATCAAAAAATAAACAGAGCCGGCTTTTATCATAATGATAGCGGTTTTTTCTTTACTGGTTATCATAGAACTAAACATAAATATAATAAATGCATATGAGAATAGAGAAAGTGTACCAACGCTTGCTTTAATAATGGGGATTGCATCATTGAAGTATACAGGCAGTAAGGCATCTGCTCTGACGTTAGGTAATAAAAAAGCGGATATAAATGCATATAACAACAATAGGATAGGGGTTATAAATTCTCCCATTCTAGCAATGGCTGTAGCCCCTGAACGGAGTATAAATGATGTTATAGCTAAGATAATTACAATAAAAAAAGTCATATTGACATTCGGAAATAAAGTACTTGCTAGCCTTTCTCCATGTAAGCGGACATAATAGCCTAGCAGAAATAATACCCATATTAGATGTATAAAAAGGATGAACGCACTGGCATACTTTCCAAGTATATCGGTAGTAACTTCAAAGGTACTTTTGTCTTTCGTCTTACTAAACACACTGTGCAGAAAAAATACAGTAAGACCTATAGGAATTAAAGCAGCGACAGGTGATATCCAACCTGCTTCCTTTGCGACCTGTGCTGTGAAAGCAGGAAGAAATCTTATGGCAGGAGAAAAGCCGGTTATAATATATATCATAACCAACTGTCTCATTGAAACTTTATCCCTTGTTTTTTGAGCTTGCTGCATACTTATCGCTCCTTTACTGCACTTGCAACAATTTAAGCACGAACCCAATGAAACTGGCAGTATAAATATGAGTATTATAATAATATCCATATAGTACAGTTCCAACTGCTATTATTATAAAGCAGATGATATCGGTTTGCTGTTTATTCTTAATCATGGCGCTAAGATCAAGAAAACTGATAATTAATACAATACAAATAAGGAGAATCATCAATTTCACCTTACCCTTCTATTTACTGGTTGCAGGATCTTTAATAAGATAAGTTCTATTGATATTAGAGTCTATCTCTACATTAAATTTAATTTCAGGAAAGAGCTGTGGCCAATTTTCTCTAAGCTCATTTTTCATCATGGGATATTTCATTGAGAAATTTGATACAAGGCCGAATATATCCATATTTCTTTCTTGTGCATAGCTTAATATCTTTTTAACTTCTGTCTCAACTTGCTCTTCTTGCTGTTGTTTTAAAGATTCAAGAACCTCTATGGTAAATATATCCTCCGAAGAAAGTGATTCAGCAATATTTGTATTAAATTTGATGCCAATGGTGCATTGAAGACCACTTTCATCCATATAAGGCTTTATGGAGGTTTTGCTTTGTATAATTTCTAAAGAAACCTTTTTTTTATCGGGAGCATCTACTAAAATTGTACCGGATTGGGTTCTGTCTTTAACCCAATTTACACCTCTTGATAATTCTTCATTTAAAAAATCCTGCAGCTTATCCTCTTTGAATACTGCATAGCTTTTTAATATCAAATCATAGGCGCCATCAGTAGAATTGGGGCCTTCTTTAGATGGAGCCACGATAATTACAGGCAGGAAGGTCGCTACGTTATCTTTACTCAAGATAAATAATGCTTCAGATAAAGTGACCTTACCCGACCTTGATTGCGCAAAGGAATTATCTTCTAAAATAGATAATCTATCTGCTAAGAATATACTTTCTGTACTAACACTGGTTATAAATGAGTTGGCAGAATACCCTTGAATGATGTATATTTTTGCATTATATCTGAATTCTTGATTCCTGCTAATAAAGTCCAGGTACGGGAGGATACCCGCCTTTGCGGTATCCTCTCCAAAAATAATAAATTCTGTATGACCGTAATGGGGCCTTCTATGGGCATATTGCGCCATATTTCTGGCAGCCTCAAATACTGTAGTACCTTCAGAAACTAGAAATTCAGATGTCCTTTGTATAGTACCCTGCTGTTGTGTGTTTGGAACGGCTGCTTTTGTGGAAATGGTATATAATACTTTGTTTTCCTCTAGCTTATCAATGGCAACAATTCTGGTATTAAAGATTCTATCTATCTCTGCTCTATTTCGCATAAGCTGAGAGCAGCCTGTTAACATAAATATTAATACTAGAAAAATAGAAAACACAAAAAACCTTTTCATAGGAGCCTCCATTATTCTATCCTTTGCTTGTTCTTTAATTTTAAGCTGTTAGGTCTTTTCTTCAGTGATGATATAGGCAATGTAAATAAACTGTCTTGAAGCTGTATCTTCTCATCACCTATAAAAGGACTTAAATAAGGAACCCCAAAAGTATCCATTTGGCACCATTGATAAATTAATAAAAATAAGCCCATAGTAATAACGGTGGCTGGAGAAAGAAGCTTTGCTTCTACGGCAGCTTGACCTACCACTAAGGCACCGACAATAGATACAGTCTGGCCAATGGTTTGAGGAAGCCTTAATCCTGCTTCAACTAACAGCTCAAAGGCTATAAGCATCAGCAATACCTCTACAAACATAGGGAAGGGTACCCCCTGCTTGGCAGCTACGATTGAAAAGGATAGCTCTGTAGGTATCATTTCCTGATGGAAGGTTGTTATGCTTATGTAAAAGGCAGGCAGCAGCAAGGTAATAAACAATGCTGTAAACCGCATGTAACGTATGGCAGAGCTTATTAAAAAGTGCTGCGCATAATCTTCCGGGGCTTGAACAAACTGAAGAAGTGTACCCGGAATAATATAAGCAATGGGAAGGCTGTCAACAATGAGTCCTACTCTTCCATCTAATAGATTCGTACAAAATCTGTCCGGTCTCTCGGTATATTGAATTTGAGGAAAAGGGGATGATTTATCGTCCACAATAGATTCCTCGAGAAACTCAGTGCTCATTATATTATCCACACACATATTATCTAATCTTTTTTTTACTTCTTGAATCAAGCTTTCGTTGGCGATGTTTTTCATATAACAAATTGCTACTGGGGTTTTTGTCTGCTTACCTACAATGGTTTCTTCAATGACTAAATTGGGGGATTTTATCTTGCGCCTGCAGGTGGCGGTATTGACACGGATTGTTTCATTAAAAGCATCCTTAGCCCCTTTTATTACATTTTCTACTGCCGGTTCACTAACAGATCTTTTTTCAAAGCCCTTTGTTTCAAAGGTGAAGGCAGTTCTCTGCTTATTAAATATGACTGCTACACTGCCTGTCAAAACATCATTCAGTACATCGTTGATATTGGTTCGTTTCTTTGTATCAGCAAAATATACAGTGCCTTCATCTATAACCTTTATGACATCGGATTCACAGCTGCAATTGTCAAATTGGTCTGACTGCATAAGTGGTTTCAAGACAAAATCACTAATTAATTGCAGATTGACCATTCCATCTATATAAATGATAGAAGTCTCCATATCCCGATTATTATTGATGCAAATTTGTCTGTGTATGAAATCAGAATTGACGCCAAGTATTGCGTCGATATTCATGTAAGTTAGTTCTAAATCCGTATAATCGAAGGTTTCTTCCAATATAGTCTTATCTGCATTTTTGTAGTTGCCTTTATAATTAGACATCATGATACCTCCCGAATAGTACCTCGCTATACAACATAGATTTTCCCAAAAGGCTGATAAATATTTAGATTATCCAAATATGCCAAGAAAATACTTGATGATTGCATAGCCTTCGCAGATTCAGTATAATGAAACAAACATGCTAGAAGGGGATGGGGTTCATGATAGATAAGAGAAGGATAAAGATAGGTCAGAAATATAGACATTTTAAAGGCAATGAGTATTTAGTACTTCATTTGGCAAAGCACTCAGAAACCTTGGAAGAGCTTGTTGTATATCAGGCTCTATATGGAGAAATGGGAATTTGGGTAAGACCTTTAGAGATGTTTTTGGAACAGGTAGAGGCTGAAGGACAGCTAATAAATAGGTTTGAAGAGCTGTAAGGGCGACAGAATTTGTAGATTCATACACGAAAGGGTATATCTATGTGAAGATAATCATGTAATGAGTCGATGTAATAGATATAAATAATAAAACAGCTTAACTGCTTTTTTGAATGAACGGGGGGAATGTATATGCATAACATCACAAATATAGCTTTACTAGTTCAGACTACTCATATGAGCAATAGAATACATACCATAATGAGTGCAGACGATAGGCTTATCCTTGAAGCGCAGGATCCATTGAAATTGCTTAGTATTGTAAAAGAGCTGGGAAATAACATTAGCCTTGTAATCATTGATTTTGATATGGGTATAGAAGAAGGATTTTCAATATTAAATAAGGTCAAAATGAAGAATCCTAAGGTACCCATTATTATCTTAACATCTAATAATAAAAAAGAGATATTTTTAAAAAGTATAATAGCAGGGGTAAATGATTTCATCTTGAAGCCTTTTGATGATCAATTTTTTAAAGAACGGGTAAAAAGATTCATGCAGGTTAAAGCAGATGGATCCAATGAAGGAGCAAAGATTATCTCAAAAAGTCTGGATGAGTATGTGAAATCTGAAATATCCAAAGCAAACAAAGGTAAGTATAGATTTTCAGTATTAATGACTACATTCTTTAAGCCTGTTGATGAATTAGATTTGAAGCAGGAAAACGAGTATAAACGCTTATCAGGAGATATATATAACAATTTAGCTGAATTATTTTGGGTGAGTGATATATATATACCCTATGGAAATCAAAGCTTTATTGGCATTTTCCCCTTTTGCAATCTAAACAATACAAGCATTATACATAATAAGATAATAAAGAGATTTAGTGAAGTTAAGAATTCGGATATAAGACTGGAACATTATCATATTGCAAATTCATTTGTCACATATCCTGAAGAAGGAAACGACTTCGAAGAAATTATGAATAAGCTTACATCTCGAATGAAGCAAGCAATCCTTGAGATTAAATATATGGAGGAGGCAAATCCAAAGTCTGAATAAACAAGCGCAAAGCAGTTAAAATAACTGAATATCTGCATTGCAAGGGTAGGTGAAGCACCTGCCCTGAAATACTATTTAAACATTACATTAATAATCTGTAAAACCCTATATTTAAACACATCTAAATGTGTGGTTGTACGAATCTTTTTATTTGCTTCCACATCTATTTTCAACAACAAATCATTCGTAAGCATATAACTGCACTCTTCTGTTTCCTTCATGATCTTTTCATAGCCTGCACGGCACAGTTCTGTGCTTACGGGCTCTTTTGTGATGCGATTCCAAGCCCTTCCATTCTCGAATATTCCATCTGCCGACATGATAAATACCTTTTGCTCATCAATAAAAGAGCCCTTGGTCAGCATCATCTGCGTTGTAGCAAAGCCGTTGATGGCATTACACAGGTCCTGGCCATAGTACTTGATATTTCCCTCGTGAATTCCCAGCAAATTTAGCATGGTGGGAAGGAAATCAAGCTGTCCTCCCACTGTTGTGATAGTTTCATTGAGTTCAGAGTTAGGAATGTGAATGATTAGAGGTACCTGGGTCATCTCCTCTACACTGTATTTATAACCGAGCAGCTGAGACATTTGCCTATACAGACGGATATCGGTGTTATTGATTGCATGGTGATCTCCATAAATCGCGATAATGGAATTTTCATAGAGACCTAATTTTTTTAACTCAGCAAGGAATTCACCTATGGCAGCATCTGTATAATTGACAGATTGCAGGTAACGTCCAATAAAGTTGTTTTGCGGTTGTTCGGGCAGTTTGAACGTTTTATATTTTTCCGGCAAATTGTATGGATAGTGATTGGAAAGAGTAATGGAAAAGGCGAATACAGGCTGTCTTACCTTAGCCAAGTACCTGGAGACCTGCTTGAAAAAAGCTTTATCGCTTACTCCCCAGCCTATGACATCACTTCTCTTTAATTCATTGCCACTTATAAATTTGTCGAAGCCAATGGAAGAATACATTTCTGCTCTATTCCAGAATTCAGGCTTGTAGCCGTGAAAGGCTATCGTTGTATAGCCTTTATCCTTTAGTATTTTGGGTAAGCCATATAAGCTTTTATCTACATATTTGTTATAGGAAGGAAGGTCAGAGGATGGATATAAGGAGTGCAGCGTAGTGAATTCAGCATCAGAGGTTCCGCCCTTTGCAATATGATGATAATAATTGTCAAAGTATAGGCTCTCTTGCCTGACTAATTTATTGAGGTTAGGGGTTATCTCCTGACCGTTATAATATCTATTTATTGTAAAGCCTTGAAGTGCTTCAACCTGTATCAGGATGACATTTCTATCCCGTGCTATACCAAAATGCTTGGGCTGAAAACTATTTTTCTCTGCTTCCTCTTCCAAGCTTTTTATAGATAGCGTGTTTTTATTATAGGCTTCTTTACGCAGCAGCATTTCCTTGAACTGACTTCCATGAAAATGAACCAAGCCAAAGCTGTCAAAGTTCTGATAGCTGTTACTGCTTCCGAAGATACCATAGTCAATAGACACTGCCAAGATCAAAAACGCGGTTATTAAAAAATGAAGCTTAAGACCTTTCTTTTGAGGTTTTACTTTTCGACCCCAGATAAGCTGACAAATGAACAATGGGAGGATATCTATAAATAGAAGGGTATATTCCGGTTTGAATAACTCTGTAATACTGTCCCAAATTGAGGGGATGACTGGCAGCAGCTGCAAATCAGTACCTGAGGGTAATGTATTAAAGTATTTGAAATATAGAATATCTGCAAGTATGATCACAGCCAGCAGCTCATGTATTAGCAGCTTAAAAACAAAGCTTTTCCTAAATAATATGTAATTTAATATAAAATATAATGTTGCAAGGATTATCAAAGTCCTAATCAAAGCAAGTACGACACTGCTGGGTGCAAAAGTATTCAGATACATAAAGTATATTTTGCTTAAAGTAGATAGAATCATAAACAACATAAGTAAAATAGAATATTTATTGATTACTTCAGCTTTCATAGTGCCCCTCCAGTAATTGCATTCCTTAAATTATATTCAAAGGGCTTTTGAATCACGACAAAATATATGGTTATAAAAACTCTTTGTGGATAATAATATTTTTGTTAATGTTTATGAAAAACAATTTGATGATGGAGGATGATTGTATGAGCTTTAAGATTAATGACAGTGTTACCTGGGTCGGGAAAATTGATTGGGAGCTTAGAAAGTTTCACGGTGATGAATATTCCACACATAAAGGCAGCAGCTATAATTCGTATTTAGTAAGAGGGGAAAAGACCGTGTTGATAGATACTGTGTGGAGACCCTTTGCCAAGGAATTTGTAGAAAATTTAAAAAAGGAAATTGATTTAAACAAAATTGATACTATCATCATAAACCATGGAGAACCGGATCACAGCGGAGCACTGCCGGAGTTGATGCGAGAGATCCCCAATACACCGATTTATTGCACGAAGAATTGCGTAAGCTCCTTGAAAGGACATTATCATCAGGATTGGAATTTTGTTGAAGTGAAAACTGGGGATAAGCTAAACATAGGCAGCAAGGATTTTATTTTTATAGAAGCAAGACTGCTGCATTGGCCGGATACAATGTTCAGCTACTTAACCGGTGATGGCATACTGTTTAGCAATGATGCTTTCGGACAGCACTATGCTTCAGAATTTATGTTCAATGATCTGGTAGATCAGGCAGAGCTATATCACGAAGCCATCAAATATTATGCAAACATACTTACTCCCTTTAGCAAGCTGGTGGAGAAAAAGATTGAGGAAGTAGTAGCGCTGAATGTGCCTGTAAATATGATTTGCACCAGCCATGGCATCATTTGGAGAGACAACCCGCTGCAAATTGTAAATAAGTACATGGAATGGGCAAAGGATTACAATGAAAATCAAGTGACTTTGATCTATGATTCCATGTGGGATGCCACTAGAAAAATGGCAGAGGCAATTGCTGAGGGGATAAAGAGTACGAACAATGAAGTAGAAATAAAGCTTTATAACACTGCTAGAACGGATAAAAATGATATAATAACTGAAGTTTTCAAGTCTAAGCTTATAATAGCAGGCTCTTCTACCATAAACAAAGGTATTTTATATTCTATAGATGGACTGCTGGAAATGATGCGAGGTCTGTCCTTTAAGGGCAAAAAAGCGGCTGCCTTTGGAAGCTATGGCTGGAGCGGGGAATCAGTAGCAATATTAAATGAGGAATTGAAGAAGGGCGGCTTTGAACTAATCGATGAAGGTCTTAAGGTATTCTGGGTGCCCGACGAAGCAGGAATAGAAAAATGTAAGGAATTTGGACGGAAACTGGCGGCTCAGTTGTAAAAACCTGATTCTATGGTGCCAGGCACCACGGATATAAGGATATCTGCGGTGCTAGTATCAAAATTACAGGAAAGGAGAATACATATGAAAAAAGTTATTTTGTCACTGTTTGTTTTTATAGCGATTATTGCATTGTGCAGCTGTACGCAGCAAGAACAGCCGGCTCCACAGCCTCCTCAAGCAGTAAATCCAGATATACCCGCAGTTGATAAAATGATACTGGATCCAAAGGAATGGAAGGATAAGTACCCCCTTGTCTATGAATCCTTCATGAAAACCTCAATGATGGGGGATGCGACAAAAGAAAGTGAAGATTTGGGAGGACAGCACCCTATCGATTATCTAAAAGAAAATCCAAACATAGCGATACTTTATGAAGGAACAGGCTTTGGTAAAGAGTATTATAAGGCAAGAGGCCATTATTATGCAATTGAGGACGTGGTGAGCACTGCTAGACCAAAACCAGGAGCATCCTGTCTGGCGTGTAAAACATCGGAGTATGAAAAGCTTATTGTAGAGCAAGGAGAAGCTGTATTTGCAAAAGACTTTCAGGAGACAGTGCAAGACGTAGAATTTGGTATTACTTGCTACAACTGTCATAGGAATACGCCGGGAGAAAAGGTGCAAATTACATCACCTCAATTTTCCGAAGGCATGAAGCTGCTGAAAAATGAACCGAAGGTTGGAACTCAAGCCTGTGCCCAATGTCACGTTGAATACTACTTTGATAAAAAGACCAAGCAGGTTATACTTCCTTGGAAAAATGGAATTGGCGTGGATGAGATAGAGTCCTATTATGATGAAATGGGTTTTTATGATTGGGAGCATCCCAGAACAGGAACACAGCTGATAAAAGTACAGCACCCGGAATTTGAGATGTATTCTGGCAGCGCTCATGACACAATGCTGGTTAGCTGTGTAGATTGTCATATGCCGAAGGTAGTTGAAAATAATCAGGAATATAGGTCTCACTGGGCAAAAAGCCCCTTAAAGACACCTGAAGAATCTTGCGGTAAATGTCATGGTTCACAAGCGAAGAACATGGTTGTTGAAGTTGAAAAAATACAGAAGGAAATTGACGAAATGGAAGTAGATGTCAGCGACAAGCTAGTGAAATTGACGAAGGATTTGACAGCTGCAATAGAAGCTAAAAAGCTGGATGATAAAACACTGGAAAACCTGAGAAGTCTGCACAGAAAAGCGCAGTATAGATGGGATTTCGTATTTGTTGAAAACAGCACAGGCTTCCATAATGAAACAAAAGCTAAAGACGCTTTAAATGATGCGGAGAAGTATGCTGAAGAAGCATTAGACATTGTGGAGAAGCTATAATATTGAAGAAAATGGGAAAACTACAGCTAGGTGGTTATAGAGGAAAACTATAGCCGTCATGCTGTAGTTTTTTATAAGGAGGATTTATGAAGGGTAAGGGCTTGTTACAAAGACTTGGATTCTTGAAATCCATGGGCTTTGGTATATTTTTATTGGTATTCATTTTAATACTGTCAGTCATCAGTACAATATTGCCTCAGAATCAAGAGGTGCAGTTCTATGTAGAGGGTTATTCCGAATATCTGGCTGAATTGATATTTATTTTGGGGTTGGACCATATATATACCTCTTCATTATTTGCGATGCTATTCGGGGCTTTAGCTATTAACTTGCTTTTATGCAATACAATGAGACTGGGGAAAACAATTAGAAAAGTGAGGCAGCGCTATAATATTGCTGCTATGAAGAAAATAAGCTCGTATAAGCTGACCAAGCCAATGAATGATTCATTGGCTCTAAGTTATATTTTTAAAGGCTACGGGGCAGCAGGAATATTTAAGTATAAATGTAAGGAGGGTATATATTTTTCTTCAAAAAATACCCTTGGATATTTTGGGTCTTGGTTTCTGCACTTGGGTATCATGCTTATTATATTGTCCTATATCTACGGGCAGGCAACTTTTTTTTCGGGAGAGGTATTTGGTGTGCCTGGTGAAAGGATGAACCTTGAAGGAACAGAGGTTTTTGCAGAGATCAGGTCCTTTGATGTGAGCTATCGGGAGGATGGATCTGTTGAACAGTACATCACTGAGCTGCAGCTTCAAGATACTTCAGGAGAACAACGGCAGCATGGAAGTATCAGTGTTAATAATCCAATGAGATATAGAGGCTATAGTTTTTATCAAACCAGTATGGGCTGGGCAGCTGAGTGTGAGGCGTTTAAAGCTTTTATACCTCTAAAGAGTCAATTAATATATGAAAAAACTGCGCTGAATATTCCTGAGGAAAATATAGCTATAGCACTCACTAAGTTTTATCCCGATTTTGCAGCAGATAGCATGAATTTTAGTTCTCTGTCCGACAAACCAAATAATCCCGCTTTGCTATATTCAATATTCTATAGGAATGAGCTTGTTAAAATGGATATTGTAAAGCCTGGAGAGTATATCCAGTGGAATGATTATAGTTTTACGATAGATAACTTTAGGAGGTATACCTATCTGAAGGTAAATAAAATGAGGGGACAGCTAGGCGCTGCCATAGGAGGATTGCTTATTATTCTCGGTTTAGCCCTAACCTTTTATGTGAAGCCAAGGGAACTAGCCATAAAGCAAGAAGGGGAAATGCTGTTCATATATGGTAAAGCAGCAGAACAAAATAGAAACAACAGTGGAATGAATACGTTAAGCATAGAAAATTTTATAAACAACAAGGAGGACGGTATAGATGTTAAGTGAAAAACAAGGTTTTTTAATGGCATTAATGTTATACAGCTTAGCTGCCTTAACTTATATCATGTTTTTGGTTTCGAAAAAGCTTAAACTTTCAACCTATGGCAGCTGGTTTGTGAGAGCAGGTTTAATTTTTCATACGTTAGCATTAGCTATGCGGACTATAGAAACCAGCTATTTGCCGCTAACCAGTCAATATGAATTTGCTACCAGCTTTGCCTGGGGTATATCGCTGTTTTTTGTAGGTTTTGAATGGAAGTATAAGATAAGAAGCTTAGGTGCTTTTGCAACACCTTTGATACTGATTGTGACATTTTATGCAGCGCTTCAATCCTCAGAGATAAAGCCTCTTATGCCTGCGCTTCAGAGCAAATGGCTGTTTGTCCACGTCAGTACGGCCATTTTCAGCTATGGCTCCTTTGCAATTGCTTGTGCTGTGTCTATTATGTTCATAATACGTGACCGGCTTAAGGAGAGTGATTTTACCTCCAACCATATGCCGCAGTTAAGTATACTGGACAACATGAGCTACAAGGCAATCACCTTTGGATTTTTCATGCTTACCATTGTGATTATTACAGGTGCGATCTGGGCTGAAAGGGCTTGGGGAAGGTACTGGCAGTGGGACCCCAAAGAGACCTGGAGCTTCATTACCTGGATTATATATGCAATATACCTGCATGTGAGATTGAATAGAGGCTGGAAAAATAAAAAAGCCGCTTGGTATGCAGTGGTAGGATTTTTATCTATACTTTTCACCTACATTGGTGTAAATACCATACTGGCAGGCTATCATTCTTATTAAAAACCTGATAACAATGGTGCCAGGCACCACAGTTATCAGGTTATCATATCCTGTATCCGTGGTGCCTGGCACCAAAAAAACAGGTTAATGTACGTGTGCGCCCTTTAGTGCTTGCAGCCTTGGGAACAGGATGTTGTTTTCCATGTGTATGTGCTGGAATAAGTCTGACTCCAGTTCATATAGCTTTTGATAAGTTAAGCTATAAGTAGTGCAGCCATCGGCGGGAGTCTGATATTGGTCCGTAATTTTGCGAAGCTCCTTCAAAATATCTCCAGCGCCAGTATGCTCGCTTTCCAGTTCAGTAATAGTTTTTAGCGCTTTATCTAATAGCTCTGGGGAAGGCTCTTTTTCATATTTCTTAATAATGGGGAAAAGAACCTCTTCTTCTTTTATTAAATGCGATTCAAGCTCAGTTCTAAGGCTATTGAAAAGCTTGTGAACTCTGGCAAGCTCTACGTGATGCTCTCCATGGACTCTGAGTATTTTCGCTACTAATTGGCCAAGCGCTGGCAGCTCATTTTGCAAAAAAGTATGATGCTTTTGTACAACATAATCGATTAACTGAGAATAGGATGCAGTTCTCCAGTCGATATCGGAATGAATACTGTCCTTGAAGCTTTCATATTCCTGATTAAGCCTGTCAATGACTGTACTTTCACTAAGGTTTTGTTCCTTTAGTGCTTCGGCAAGCGGTCTGTGACCACCACAACAAAAATCAATATTGAACTCCTTAAAGGTTTCAATTGCTTTTGGAAAATTAACAACGATATTGCCGATTGTATCGGCACTTGAAAATTTATTGTTCATAAAAATCCCTCCAATTTGAATGTTCTCTTTTAGGTTTTGCATATTACAGCATTTAATTCTTATCCTTATGTCTTTATTATAAACACAAATATTACATCTTTATGTGATTTCGGTCACACTATGCAAATTTGCCCAAAAAAAGTAGGTTGGTATAGTACACATACATTATCACAATATGAGTATATTATTCCAATCATTCGCAATACTAATATTGAAAATCTACAGCATTGATCATAAAAGGCAATGTTTGAAAGGAGCTTTTGTAATGGGAGAAACTATTCTGGAAAAAACAGAAGGCCGAGTCAGCTATCATGATTCGGTAGAGGAGATGCTAGTTAGAATAAGGGAAGACGGAATGACCAATGTGTTTGATCGTTGGGTACAGCAAGAGAAAATACGCTGCAAATTCTGTTTGGAAGGCTTGAGCTGTCAGCTATGCTCACATGGACCCTGCCGATGGAATGTGGAGAAGGGTATTGACAAAGGTGTTTGCGGCATAGGACCTGATGCCAATGCAATGAGAAAGCTTTTGATACAAAACACCTTAGGTGCAGGTACATACAGTCATCATGCTTATGAGGCGTATAGAACATTGAAGTCTATAGGAGAAGGAAAATCAAACTTCAAGATTAAAGATGAAAACAAGCTGAAATGGATGTGCGAGAAGCTTGGTATAAGCACAGATCAGGATAATAATAAGATGGCAGTACAGCTTGCTGACCTTCTTGAACGCCAGCAAAATGTCGGAACAGAAGAGCCTAACCTCATGGTAGAAGCTTTTGCTCCTAAGAAAAGAAAAGAAGTATGGAGAAAACTAAACATGTATCCTGCGGGTACTGTTCATGAAGAGCAAAACTGTGTAGCCAGCTGTTTGACAAACGTAGATGGAGACTATGTATCTCTTGCAGTAAAAGCGCTTCGCCTAGGCTTGGCTACTATATATAATTCGCAAATTGGTCTTGAGATGGTGCAGGACATCATATTTGGAACTCCAATGCCCCATGAGGTTAATACAGACTTGGGGATCATAGATCCCGACTATATCAATATTGTTTTTAATGGACACCAGCCTTGGATTGGTGCTGTAACGATAGAAAAACTTAGAAGTCCAGAGTATCAGGCAAAAGGAAAAGCTGCAGGAGCAAAGGGTATCAGAGTAATAGGATCTATAGAAACAGGTCAAGAACTGCTGCAAAGATATAAAATGGATGACGTATTTGTAGGATTAATGGGTAACTGGCTTGCAATCGAACCTATGCTGGCTACAGGTGGGATAGACGTTTTGGCAATGGAAGAAAACTGCTCGCCACCTGCAATTGACAGCTATGCAGAAAAATATCAAGTAGCACTTGTAAGTATTAGCACAATCATTGGCGTACCTCGCATACAAGAGAAGATGCCTTATTATCCGGCAGAGGCTGATAAGATGTCAGAAAGGTTGATTGAACTAGGAATTGAAAACTTCAAAAAACGTCATGGTAAAATAAAGCCAATGGTGCCTAAGAAGATTCAAAAGGCTATCGCAGGCTTCTCTACTGAGGCAGTTTTAGGGGCACTTGGCAACAAGCTTGATCCGCTGGTTGAAGTAATTGCAGCAGGAACTCTAAAGGGTGTAGTAGCCTTAGCAAACTGTTCAACCTTAAGAAACGGCCCTCAAGACTGGAATACAGTAAATCTTACGAAGGAATTAATTAAAAAAGACATTTTAGTAGTAGCCGGAGGTTGCGGAAACCATGCACTTGAAGTAGCAGGACTTTGCAGCTTAGAAGCGGCTGATATGGCAGGAGAAGGTCTAAAGGCAGTATGCAATCTGCTTAAGATACCACCGGTATTAAGCTTTGGTACCTGCACAGATACAGGAAGAATTTCAATGCTGGTTACAGCTTTGGCTGACCATCTTGATGTTGATATACCTGATCTTCCGATAGCGGTTACTGCACCTGAGTGGATGGAGCAAAAAGCAACAATAGATGGTATATTTGCTGTAGCTTATGGAGCTTATACACATCTGTCTCCTACACCTTTTGTGACAGGGGCTCCATTATTAGCTAAGCTGTTGACAGAGGATGTAGAAGGCTTGACTGGCGGCAAGGTAGCATTAGGTGATGACCCTGTTGAGGTGGCAAATAACATTGAAGCACATATCATATCAAAACGTAAGAAGTTAGGTTTAAGCTAATAACAAAAATGCTCAGCCAATCAGTTTGGTTGAGCATTTTTTATTGGAAAATTTATGATGGAAAACTTGGATAAATGTGATTCAAATCATAGGCATATTTATTTCTCATCTATATAATTAAACATAACAAATAATACGAAAGATTGCAGGAGTATATAAAATGGCAAATAAAAATGATTTGATAAGACAGCATAAAGAAATAAGAGAGATGATAGACTTTCTAAAGAATCACTTACAGGAAAGCAAAGTAAGGTCAGAGGCTTCTCATTTGGCTCAAAATATAAGCTTTCTCGCAGGAAAATTGAGAATACATCTGATATCAGAGGATGATAGCTTATATCCAAGGCTGCTGGAAGGAAATGATGCAAAGGTAAAAGAAATCGCAGAACGTTTTTCGAAGGAAATGGGAAACTTGTCACAGGTTTTTACAGCATATAAGGTAAAGTATAATATAAGCTCAAGAATCTTAACCAATGTTGATGCATACATAAGTGATACGAAGGGTATAGTAGAAGCCTTGGAAAACAGAATAAGCAGAGAAGATAAGGAATTATATGTATTGCTGTAGCAGAGGCGGGATGAGATTAAATCATCCCGCTATTGATATTCCTTGATTTTCATAATCCAGTGCATGTGCTCTCTGATAAAGTGATCCGGTACCAATGGGGTAAAGGTACCTTGAGCCATGACCTTGCATGCTTGGCGAAGCTCTTTGATTTTTTCACAGAAGCGGATGAAGTCCGTCATATACTCTATTTCCTCTTGCCCGAGCTGCATGAGCGTCCCATTTTCCAGATCAGTGTACATGAGCATCATCTGCAGCTCAGAGGCTTTAATTGTAAGCTTCTCAAAACTCATCTTGAAATTTAAAGCTTGTTGGATATAGGTTCCCTCTACAGGCTCCAGAAAAGAGGTCATCAATGCAGCATGACCTGCGCTGTCAGCAGCCCAAAGCTTTAACTGCTCAGAGAATAGCATCGTACGCATGTTTTTATCCATATGCTCCGGAGCCGGGCTGGAAAAAACCATCAAAAATTGATTCGCCTCGTTTATTTGGTGATTAATGGCTGTAGGCGGCAGGTTAATGGCGATACTGCAGGTGAGTTGGTTTTTTAATATCGTTCTTTTGTAATCGATAAAGCATCTCAGACTGTGTAACAGCTTGGGATATATTTGATTAAGATTATCTGAGCCCTCAATTTCTTCATGAATTTGACTAAAGAAATTCATATAATACGTGGAGTTTTCAATATACACTTCTTCCTTTGGCGCGAATGCATCTACTTGGAAATTAGCATGATCTTTCATAATACTCGTCCAAAACAGCAACTCATCTTTGATATTCAAATAAATACCTCCTTAAATACAATATACGCTATATACTAGCAGATTTATGGAAAAATCTGCTAGTATACGTTTGATAAAATGAAAAGCTGCATAAAATAATGAATGACTATTGCATAAACATATTATAGTTAGTATACTAATCATATTGTTATTAATAGTTAGCATACTAACTATATGGATCTCAAACAAGGGAGGTTTAGCATGGACTACAGTAACAATTTGGGATATTTAGTCAATAAAGCAGCTAGGATGACGAAATGGGATTTAAATCATTCCTTGGCAGAGTTAGGTATAACCTCGACGCAGTGGGGCTTGATTCGAGATATTTGCATAAATGAAAAGATGTGCGGCAATGATGAAGAAAGACTGCTTAAGCTTACGCCTGCAGCTATAGCAGAAAGGTTGCGTGCGGATAGGCCAACTGTTTCCTGTATGGTAGAAAAATTGGTTAAGCAGGGCTGGGCATATAGAATTTCTAACCCAAAGGATGGGCGGTCTCAAATCATACTTCTCACTGACAAGGCAAAGGGACTGATACCGAAGCTAGAGCATTTAAGCGAGAGCACCTTGGAAAAAGCCACAAAAGGCTTTGGTGAGAATGAGGTTGAGCAGTTGAAGCAGTATTTAATGAGAATGATTGAAAACTTAGATTCTTAGGGAGCAAGGTCATGTATTTAATAAAGAGATTTACAAAAAATATTCAGCAATCAAATGGAGTTTGAAGGGGGAAACAACTTGGATAAATCAAAGCAATTAGGTGAAGAAAAGGTATTAAATTTATTAGTCAAGTTTTCAATACCTGCAATAATAGGCATGCTGGTGAATGCCTTATATAATATCGTCGATAGAATATTTATAGGAAATGGAGTGGGCTCCAACGGGATAGCGGGAGCAGCCATCGGCTTTCCCCTGGTATTATTGGTGGTGCTTCCTGCTATCATAGCGTTCTTTGGCTTGATGTTTTTAGATCCTTTATTGAGATCATTTGGAGCCAGTGAAGCCGTACTACCCTATGCAAGGGAGTATATGAGAATCATACTTTTTGGTGCAATTTTTCAATCAGTTGGTATGGGTATGAATAATTTTATTCGCTCAGAAGGAAATCCTAAAATAGCTATGGTTACCATGCTGATAGGAGCAATACTAAATACAATTTTAGACCCGCTGTTCATATTTGTTTTTAATTGGGGTATAGCAGGAGCGGCTTATGCGACCATATTATCACAAGCTGTTTCTGCAGCATGGGTGCTTTATCACTTTTTATATGGTAAAGGTATTCTTAAGCTGCAGGTTAAGAATTTTAAGCTAAAGATTGCGGTTATTGGTAAAATTGTAGCTATTGGTGCAGCACCATTTTTGATGCAGTTTGCTGCAAGCATATTGAATGCTATCATGAATAGAAGCCTTTCAGTGTATGGTGGGGACGTAGCGGTGTCTGGCATGAGTGCAGTCATGAGCATCACGATGCTGTTCTTGATGCCGATATTTGGAATAAACCAAGGGGTACAGCCTATCATTGGCTACAACTATGGTGCACATAAATATGACCGTGTAAAAGAAGCCTTGAAGCTGGGAATATTTGCAGCCACAACCCTGGTTATCTTTGGTTTTATTGTAACAAGACTGTTCTCGACACAATTGATATCAATTTTCAATGCGAAGGATCCTGAATTGATTGCTTTTGGTGCTCATGCCTTAAGGGTGTTTTTAATATTCATGCCAATCATAGGCTTCCAGATTGTTTCCTCCAACTACTTCCAAGCAGTTGGAAAGCCATTGCAGGCAGGATTGTTAAGCCTGTCGAGACAAGTATTGATATTGATCCCTGCTATGCTTATTCTACCGGGATATTTCGGATTAGAAGGAGTGCTGTACGCAGGACCTCTTTCAGATATTGTTTCTTCTGTTATAACAGGCTTGTTTTTGTTCTATGAGTTAAGACATTTAGATGATAAGCATCAAAGTATGCAAGCCAACCCAAATTAGTAGTAAATCAATTAAAAACTGATTATATTTCTACAATAGAAGAGCTATTGTGAAGTGCACCTCCAAATGTTAGATGCATCTAATTTTGGAGGTGCACTTTTGTTCTTACTCTTGCAATGCTATAAGTTTCATTTTTTGTATAACTTTACTGCAAAATCAAGATAATAAATAGAGATTACAACCTTAGAGTTTGCAGGAGCGGCATATGAATAAGATGGAAGCGCAGAAGAGCAATTTGAGTGAATTAAAAGCAATGTTTGACAAGGATGAAACCTTTGCATTCAGAGATTTTTGCTGCAAAAAAGACCCGACTATTGAGTTTTGCATTGTATTTGTAGAAGGAATGGCAGATAAGAATTCCATTCATGATCAGATAATAAAACCGGTTGCAGATTCAGATTTAAGTGATGATCTAGATATCAATCAAATGATAAATACATTGTCTAAGGAAGTAATATCTGCAGCGAATGTATATCAAAAAAATAAACTGGAAGATATCATTCAAGATCTGTTGTCAGGGCATACAGCCTTGTTTGTAAATGATTTTGACAAAGCCATCATCATCGATACTGTGGATTTTGTTGAGCGAGCAGTCAGCGAGCCTGATTCAGAGAAGACTGTGTCTGGACCTAGAGAAGGCTTTACAGAGAATATAAGCACCAATATTGTTCTTTTGCGGAGAAAACTGAAGACTGCAAATCTAAAATTGCGATTTAGAGAAATTGGTACTGAAACCAGAACAAAAATCTGCATTTGTTTTATTGATAATATTGTAGACAAGAAATTGGTGGAAGAGGTAGAGCAGCGCCTTGATAAAATTAATATGGATGGGATTTTAGATGTGGGATATATTCAGGAATTGATAAAGGATACGCCCACAACACCCTTTAAGACGGTTGGAGACACCGAACGTCCTGATGTGATGGCCGGTAAGCTCTTGGAAGGAAGAATTGCTATATTTTGTGACGGAACACCTATTGCCATTACTGTACCTTTTATTTTTGTTGAGTATTTTAATGCCAGTGAGGATTATTACAATAATTTTTATTTTGCAACCTTTAACAGAATCATAAGATGGTTTAGCTTTTTCTTAGCCTCCAGTGTGCCCGCCATATATATAGCCTTGATTACCTTTCATCAAGAGATGGTTCCCACGCAGCTGCTACTGAGTATTTCCAGCTCCAGACAGAATGTGCCTTTTCCAACCATTGTTGAAGCTGTGTTAATGCTATTTGTTTTTGAGCTGCTTCGGGAGACCAGTGTAAGAATTCCATCCGTTATAGGTCAGACGATAAGTATCGTAGGAGCCTTGGTCATCGGGCAGGCGGCAGTGGAAGCTAAACTCGTAAGCGCACCAATGATTATAGTTGCAGCCCTAACGGGAATTACAAGCTATGCTATTCCCAAAATGCAGGGTGAATTGATATTGACTAGGCTTGTTTTTCTGCTGGCTGCCTCTTTTATTGGACTATATGGATATCTTTTTGGCGTAATTGGCATGTTTATACATTTAGCCTCCTTAAGGTCCTTTGGTATCCCTTACATGATTAATATTGCCAGCCTAAAGCCTGCCGATGCAAAAGATGTTGTAGTAAGAGCGCCCTGGCAGAAAATGAAAACCAGACCTAAGCTTGTTGCGCAGCAAAATGTGCAAAGGGCAGCAGATAAGACAGGGACCGGTGATGAAGTTGAGAAAAAATAGAGCTGTATTATTTATAATGATGCTTATATGCAGCTGTATTGTTTTTACAGGCTGCTGGAATTATAGAGAGGTAGAAAGTTTGGCTATTGCTGCAGGTGCAGCTGTAGACAGAAATGAAGATGGGACAATTCATATTACCATTGAAGTGGTGAATATTGGGGGAGACGGTCAAGTAAGCTATGAACCGGTTTACATTGAATCGGATGGGGAGACCTTCTTTGAAGCAGTCAGAAGTGCCATATCCAAGGAAGGCAAAAAGATCTATTGGAGTCACGCCAAGGTGATCGTCATTAGCGAAGAAATTGCTAGAGTGGATATCGTGAAATACTTGGATTTTTTATTTAGAGATGCAGAAGCGAGGGAAGATACCTGGCTGTTGATTTCTACGGAAAAAACTGCAGGAGAGATTTTGCGTGGTAAGGGACTTCTTAAGCCTATCGTTTCCTTTCAATTAGATGATACCATGAGATCTCAGAAAGCTACGTCGAGATTTCCGTTTATCGAATTATTTGAGTTTTTTGACAGACTGTTTTATAAACAAGTTTCCCCAGTTTTACCTATGGTTCGATTGGTTGAGCAGCACGGACTGAAGACGCCGCAAGTTGGTGGAACTGCTATTTTTAAGGATGGCAAGATGATCGGTACCTTAGATGAAAACCATACGATGTAGGAGAAGCGGGAGATGATGTTACTTTAGAAGTTTATAAAAGCAAGACAAAAATTACGCCCATTGTTGAGAATGAAGTGCTAAAAATAAAAGCAGATATTGATTTGGATACTGTTATTGGAGAAATTGCCGGAACTACTGATTTCATAAGCAGTGCAGGAAAGCAGACCCTTATAAAAGCTGCCAAAGAGCAAATGGAAAAAGACATTATGTCCATGTATTTCATAGCGAGAGATCAATATAATGCAGATGTATTCGGCTTTGGAAGGCGTATAGAAATGAAAATGCCTGCTGTGTGGAATCAAATAAAGGAACATTGGGATGAGTTTTTTGCAGAGTTGGAATTGGATGTAAATATAAATATTGAGATAAACGGAAGTGCAACAACCAGAACACCCTTGAAGGTAGGAGAGTAAGCATGTTTTTTATGATGATTTTATCCTATGCAATTACCTCGATTATAGATTTGAAGGCTACTTATCATAAACAGGATAAAGTAAAACTAATCGTTTATTTTACGCTTATGACACTTTCCTGTGCAATCGGCATAGCAAGTGGATATGTGAAAGAGATGCCTAGTCCTGCTGTGCCGATAAAACAGTTTATCTTAGCTATAATTGGAGAATGAAAGAAGGGGAATGCATTTGAACAAAGAAACAATATCAAATATGCAGGGCATAAAGCTGATGGTGCTGTTTATATTTGGCAGCACACTTATTATGGGTACGGGCGGAGAAGCAGGGCGGGATATGTGGATATCCATCACAGCAGCTGTAATATTATCGATACCTCTCTATTTGGTATTTTCAAGAATCCTATCCTTGTTTCCGGGCAGAGATTTATTTGAAATATTAGAACTGAATTTTGGGAAGTTCTTTGGCAAGCTTGTAGGTCTTCTTTATATATGGTTTACATTTCATTTGGGCGCCTTGGTTCTTAGGAACTTCGGAGAATTCATCAGTACGGTAGCATTGCCTGAAACTCCTGCAATCGTACCTGTTATTATGTTTGGATTACTATGTATGTGGGGTGCTAAGGCAGGCATTGAGACCATGGCTAAATGCGCTGAATATTTTATAATATTCGTAATGGTATTGGTAGTTTTATTTAGCTTGCTTGTAATCCCAAGCATGGATATAGATAATCTTTTGCCAATCATGGGAAACGGCGTTGGAAAAGCATTGTCCGGAGTTCTTTCTTCCATAACCTTTCCTTTTGGAGAAGCAGTTGTGTTTATGATGATTTTTTCTGCATTGCCCCATAAAAATTCTGCCTCCAAAGTGTATATTCCTGCATTGCTTTGGTCAGGTTCAGTGATCATATTTTTAGCTTTTAGAAACATTATGGTGCTGGGGCCTTTGACGATAAAAGCAGTATACTTTCCGGCTTATTCAGTGATAAGTAGAGTAAAT